>JALXEI010000161.1 GCA_027069645.1 Hyphomicrobiales bacterium | reverse complement strand
GCGGGGGCGGTGGCGGTCCGTGGGGTGGACCTGGCGGCGGTCAGAATCAGCCCGATCTGGAAGAAATGCTCAAACGGTCGCAGGATCGGCTGAAGCAGGCCATGCCTGGCGGTTCGGGGAGCTGGCCGATTCTGGTGCTCCTGGCCATTGGCGGGCTGATGGCCATTATCTGGTACGGTTTTTTTGTGCGTATAAATCCCGAACAACTGGGTATTGTGACCCGCTTTGGCAAATATCATCATCAACTCTCTCCAGGGCTCAAATTTCGTCTTCCCTATCCGATCGAGCAGGTGGAACTGCCCAATGTCACCGGTCTTCGAACGGTGGAGATCGGAATGCGCGGAACCCGGTTTGACCGTTTTGGGCGTCGTATAAGGGGAGGTGGCGAACGTGATGTGCCCGAGGAAAGCCTGATGTTGACCGGCGACGAGAATATCGTTGATGTCGATTTCATTGTGCAGTGGCAGATTGATCCGAAGAACGCCAACAAGTTCCTCTTTAATATTTTTGATCCGGTCAAAACCGTCAAGGAGGTATCGGAAAGTGCCATTCGCGAGGTGGTGGGGCGCAACAGTTTGCAAAAAACCATTTCCGAAAGTCGCGCCGATATCGAACTTGAAGTCAAAAAGATCATGCAGACGACACTGGACAAATACGGGGCCGGTGTTTTGATTGTTAACGTACAGATGCAAAGCGCCTTTCCACCGGCACCGGTCAAGCCGGCCTTTCGCGATATTACGGCCGCCGAGCAGGACAAGGATCGCTATCAGCGCCAGGCAGAGGCCTATCGCAACAAGCTGATCCCGGCGGCGCGTGGCGATGCCCGCCAGATGATTGAAAGAGCCAGGGCCTACAAGGCGCGCGTTGTCAAGGAAGCCGATGGTGAGGCGCAGCGTTTCAGGAAAATCTATGCCGAATATAAAAAGGCGCCCGAAGTGACGCGCAAGCGTCTGTTCCTTGAAACGATGGAACGGGTGATGGGTGGAATGGACAAGATTATTCTCGACAGCCAGAAGGGCGGCAGTGGTGTTGTTCCCTATCTGCCGCTTGACGGTCTGACGAAAAACAGCACGGGTCAGGGGGGGAGACGATAATGAAAATCATATCGGGAATTGTCGCAGCCTTGCTGATTATCGCTGCGGTTGTGGCTTACAACACCCTGTTTATTGTTCATCAGACACAACAGGCTATGGTGCTTGAGTTTGGCCAGTTGCGCAAGGTGATTAATGTGAACCCGGACAAAAACGAAGCCGGTTTGCACTGGCGGATGCCATTCATTCAGAATGTCATTTATTTTGACAAGCGCATTCTTGACCTTGATGCCCGCTCGGCAGAGGTCGTGATGGCGGGCAATGTGCCGCTCATTGTCGATGCTTTTGGCCGTTACCGTATTACCAATCCATTGCTGTTTTATCAATCGGTTCGCAATATCAACGGGGCGGCCAGTCGTCTGGAGCCGATTTTGAAATCTTCCTTGCGTGGTGTTCTGGGTGGTTCCACCTATCTTGAGGTGGTGCGTGACAAACGCGAACTGATGATGAAAAGAATTCTCGATCAGATGAACGCCAAGGCCCGTT
>JALXEI010000160.1:414-18774 GCA_027069645.1 Hyphomicrobiales bacterium | reverse complement strand
CAGTTATTGCGCCATTCAGGGCGTGCGGTTGGCTGCGCATCAATTTCCGGCATGCCACGCGCCTCGCACAAAACCCTGGCCGAGGCCGGTGCCAGTGAAGCAATTTCCTCATCTGAACATACAAGCGCGGATATGTTGGCGATTTCGAAAGTCCTGGTGAGGCGTGCAGCAGGGGTTGATGGCTCAAGCGGGATATAGGAAAACCCGGCTTTCAGGACCCCCAGAAACGTGGCAACCATCTCCAGGTTGCGATCCATTGCGATTGCGACACGTGCATTTTCTTCAGGAATAATATCTCGCAAATAGTGAGCAATCTGATTGGCGCGATCGTCAAGCTGGCGGTAGGTTATGGTTTCATCGCCGCTGATAAAGGCAATAGCCGACGGGTTTTTATCAACCTGTTCCTCGACAATGTGATGAATGAAAGCGTTGTCGTGATAGGCCGTTTTCGTCGCATTGCAGTTCTGCAACATGGCCTGGCGTTCACGATGATCAAGCAGACTGATGTTGCGGATCGGCAGATCCGGTGTCTCGACGAAGGCTCGCAGAATATTCTCGAAATGACGGGCCCAGCGCTCCATTGTTGATCTGTCAAACAGTGCGGTATGGAAAAAATTATCAAGGCGCAGGCCGTCACTTCGCTCGGTAAAGTGGAAAAAGAAGTCAAAATTGACATAGCCCATCGGACTGGCCTCAAATTCGGCTTCCATTCCGGGGAAGGTGATATCAGCCTGAGGCACAACATTGCAGTTCACATCCGACAGGGGCAGATGAGCAAGGTCACGCGGCAAGTCCAGTTTCGAAATCAGCGTGCTGAATGTGTAGTCCTGATTGTCGAGCACATCCATCATCAGTTCGCTGACCTGAACAACAAAATCCTTTACCGACATGTCAGGGTCGATTTGTGTTCGAACGGGCAGGAAGTTGACACAATGGCCAACCAGTTCATCCTCGACAAGGGTCTGACCGGCGGATGAAATCAAAAGCGTGACATCGTTTTGTCCCGACATTTTCGACAGGAAAATCTGCATAATGGCATAGAAGGTGGAGAACAGCGTGCTGCCCAGTTTGAACCCGGCCTGTTTGGCCTGTTTGTAGAGATCATGGTCGATATAGGAAACAACATGATCGGCAGCGAGATTTCTGACCTTCGGGCGCGGCCTGTCGGTAGGCATCTCCAGACGTTCGGGAATGGTTTTGAAATGATCAAGCCAGAACTTTTCCTCTTTGGAGCCTTCCCTCTGTTTGGCATTTTGTATCAGGGCATATCTTCGGAATGACATGACTTTCGGCAGGTCGGGTTTCACACCTTCAAGCCGCGTCGCATAGCAAATACCCAGTTCATCCATGACAACATTGGTCGTCCAGACATCAACAATAATATGATGTCCAAGAAAAATCATGACATGTTCATCTTCGCCAACCTTGACGAGCCAGGTATGGATCAGGGGACCTTTTTCAAGGTCGAAGACAAAATCGCCCAGCAGTTCCTGCTGATATTCAAACAGGGCCTTTTCAGGATCGTCATGGTCACTGAAGTCTCTGAAAGGCATGGGAATGTGCAATTCCTTTTTGACCTTCAGCAGTGGCTGGTCGGCAATGACGATAGTCGCGCGCAAGGCATCATGGCGGGCAACCACATCATTCATGGCAGCTTCCAGAAGATCCGGTTTCAGTTTGCCTTTCAGTCGCAAACTGTGAGATTCGTTGAAAGCGCAGGAATTTTCCCTGGAAAGCATCGAACCAAGCAAAACCTCGACCTGCGGTTCGGTCAGCGGGACCTCGTCAGGCAGGTCTTCATCCCTTATGGAAAAGATACGATCCGCAGAAAGGACTGGTGCTATGGCGCCACCGGTATTGCCGGATTGCGGTGTAATATCCCGGGCATGCAGGGCTTCGGACCGTCCCGTCAGCGCCGGATTTGAAACAGGTGACGAGCCTGCCATGCCGCTGTTTTCAATTCCGGGCACTTCCATTTGGCCATTTCGCAGTGAAAGATCTGACGGAAAAAACGGATCGCATTTCGGTGCCTGTTGCAGCATGTCAAGCTGCCGGTTGATCAGTTGCTGCATGGCAACGAGTTGTTCACGGAACATATCCTGCATGTCCTGCACGGAAACAGGTTCCGTTACGTTGGCCAAATGCGACGGAGCGTATCCGGCACCTCCCTGCATATCGAAAGATATTTGATGTTGTCCCTCAGCGGCACCATTTCCGTTCAAAAGCGGCTCGGAAGCCGTAAAACCGGGCGGGGTTGCAGCCGGGCTGGCCCCGTTACTTCCCCGCACAGCAGAAATTTTTATCTGTTTGGGTTCAAGACGGTGGCGGCGTTTTTCTTCCGGCATCTCTTCCAGAAGATATGTTCTCAGTGCACGAATGGAGGGAACTTCGCGGAATAACTGCCTGAAAGTGATATTGACATCATATTGATCCTGTAGCTTTCGGGCGAGCTGCCCAAAAAAGAGAGAATCATATCCAAGTTCCAGAAAGCTGACTTCAAGGTCGTCTTCCCCGATCCGTTCGCCGGACATTTCCTCAATGAGATCAAGGAGCTGATTCTCCATCATTGTCTCGGGAGCGGCCGCCTGATCAGGATCCGTTACTTCTGTGCCCGCAGATGCGTCCTCAGTGCACACAGCACCGTTAAGGTTCGGTGTGATTTCGACATTGCCCGCGATCTGCTTGTCGGCTGCCGGATCGACCACTCCGGTTTCCGGCGCATCGATCCAGTGTTTCTGTCGATCAAAACAATAGGTGGGAAGTGGTGTGCGGTGTTCCTCGCCGGTTTGCAACTGTTTCCAGTCAGGTTCATGCCCGAGGCTCCACAGGTCCCCCAGGGCCTGCATATAGGTCTCGCTGGATCGGTCGCGTTCGGCAAAATCAGGTTGCAGTTGCAGTTTTACAGTATCGCCGGAACGGGGCAGTATTCGGCCAGCCAGGGTGCAGAGTGTTCGTCCGGGCCCGACTTCAATAAAGATACCGCCCGCACCATCATGTTTGCCGCTTTTTTCGGCAGACACCCGCCTTGTCGTGTCGTCACCGTCAGGCCGTGGAGCGGAAAAACCTTTTGCCAGCGTTTCCAGTCCCTGCTGAAAACGGACCGTGTTGCGACAGTGGCGCGCCCAGTATTCCGGTGAGGTCGCCTCTTCGTCAGTGATCTGGTTGCCGCTTACACATGAGATGTAGGGAATTGACGGTTTGTGATAGGTAATTTTCGCTGCTTCTCCGGCGAGTTCGTCTATGGCGCCTTCCATCATGGCTGAATGAAAGGCGTGAGATGTGTGCAGGCGGGAGTGAGGGATATCTTTTTCACTCAATTTCTGTTCGAGTTTCTCAATGTCTTCGAAGGGGCCCGATACGACAGACAGGGTTGGCGCATTTATGGCGGCAATCTCGACATCAATACCCTTCAAAAAAGGCCCGGTTTCTTCAGCCGACAGCCGGACCGATAACATCGCCCCGGTTGGCTGTTCCTGCATCAGACGTGCCCTGTTGGCAACCAGTTTCAGGCCGTCTTCAAAAGAGAATACACCGGCAATGGCCGCTGCAACATATTCGCCGACGCTGTGGCCGATCATGGCGTCCGGTCGGATCCCGTGCCTCATCAGCAATTGTGCCAGAGCATATTCAATGAGGAACAGGCAGGGTTGCGCCATCACCGTCGAGCGAATGGGGTGGGGGCTGTCCTCATTGTCGTCCTGTTCCGCTTCGTCCGGGTAGCACAGTTCAACAAGATTGACATTGAGAACAGGCTCCAGAAGTTCTGCCCCGCGCTCGAAAATCTGTCGGAACAGCGGCTGTGTTTCGAACAGCCCGCGCCCCATATCGGGATATTGCGAGCCCTGTCCCGGAAACATGAAACAGATCGGTCGTGTCTGGCCGTCTCTGGTGTGAAATGCGCGCGGCGGGCGGCGCAATCCCTCGATCAGAGACTGTGCGTCGCGACCGACAGCGGTGCAGCGATGGTCAAAGCGTGCCCTTCCTTCCTGCATCGTAAAGGCCACATCGGCCAGAGAGGACAGGGGATTGGCTTCCAGATGTGATGCCAGAGACTGGCACATGTTGGCCAGAGCCTGATCACTGCGCGCCGATACGGGCAGAATGTGCATCTTCTCCGGCTGCGATTCCTGTATTTCCTGTCGCGGTGCTTCTTCAAGAACGATATGCGCATTTGTTCCGCCAACACCAAAGGCGCTGACACCGGCGCGTCTCGGGGTCTTGTCTCTTTTCCAGGGTTTGGCTTCCTGCGGTACGTAAAACGGGCTGTTTTCGAGGTTGATTTCCCTGTTGGCTTTTTTGAAATGCAACAGAGCCGGTATTTTCCCGTGATAGAGCGACAGGGTGGCCTTGATCAGCCCGGTGACACCGGCCGCCGCATCAAGGTGCCCCACATGAGGCTTGGCCGAGCCGAGGGCGCAAAAGCCGCTATCACTGCCATTGCCATTTTCCCTGAAGGCCTTGACAAGAGCCGCAAATTCGATCGGATCGCCAAGAGGGGTTCCGGTGCCATGACATTCGATATAGCCGATGCTGGCGGAATCAATATCGGCCATTGCCTGGGCTGACGCAATGACGGCGGCCTGCTGGTCAATGCTCGGCGCTGTATAACCCACCTTTCCGGCCCCGTCATTGCCAATATTAAAGCCGCGGATCACACCATAGATATGGTCTCTGTCTTCAAGGGCTTCATCGAGTCTTTTGAGCAGCACAACGCCGGCACCACTGCCAAAAACTGTTCCATCGGCCTGTTCATCAAACGGGCGACAACGGCCATCGGAAGAAACCATTCCCCCTTCCTGATAGAGATAACCGCGTTTTTGCGGAAAAGTGACGGAGACGCCGCCGGCAAGTGCCATGTCGGACTGGTAGAACAACAGACTCTGACAGGCCTGAGCAACGGTCACAAGCGAGGTCGAGCAGGCCGTTCCGATGGTCAGGCTGGGGCCGCGCAGATTGAAAAGGTATGATGTTCTTGTAGCAAGACTGTCGGGAAAGGCCCCCAGAAACTCTGTATAGTTGCCAACCTGAAAATTGTCGGTGAAATTATCAATCGCCGATCTGTCTTTGCATTCGTTTTTCAGGAAATAGGTGTTCATGGAGGCACCGGCAAATACGCCAATGGCCCCCTCATAGCGATAGGGATCATATCCCCCGTCTTCCAGCGCTTCCCAGGCGCATTCGAGAAAAACCCTTTGTTGCGGATCAACCTGGGCCGCCTCGCGCGGATACATATGAAAGAAACCGTGATCAAATTTGTCAACATCCTCAAGCACACCATGTGCGCCGACAAATGCGGGATCCTTGCGTATATCGTCGGAAAAACTGTCTTCCAGTTCTTCGGGCGTGAAATGGCTGATGCAATCCTTGCCGGCCAGTATATTGTTCCAGAACGCCTCGGGGGAACGCGCGCCGGGAAAGCGTCCGGCAATGCCGATAATGGCAATGGCATCTTCGGGAAGGTTTTCCTCTTCAGCGTGCAAAAAAGTATCGTTGTCTGAATGGTTCATTTTCGTAAACCTTTCTTTTTCATTTTCAAACGCTGAAGGGCCTGTCCCTGGCGACTGGCGCGAGAACGTACTTTTTCCAGGCCGGTATCACCTGTACTGGAATCCAGGTAGCTGGCCAGCGATGCAATCGTTGTATGCTGAAACAGATAAACCAGTGAAATATCGGTCGCGAACCGCTTTTGCAGTTCCGCATGCACACGCATCATTTTAAGAGAATTGCCCCCCAGGTCGAAGAAGTTGATGTCATGACCGGGGTCGGAAATGCCGAGTATTTCTGCCCAGATTTCTCGAATGATCCGGGTTGTTTTATCATGGGCCGTTGTGGCGCGCGCGTTATTGTCCGATGCCGGAGAGGTCTCCCAGGCTTCCCGTTTCCGCACATTTTTCCGCATCAGTTCGCCCGGTGCCTGTGAGGGAAAATCAAGCAGTGCCCGGCGATCGACTTTACCATTGCTGGTCAGGGGTAATTCCGAAAGACATGAAAATTCGGCCGGAATCATATATTCGGGCAGTTTTTCGCGCAGATCGGCAAGAACGTCCCTGACAAGTTCCCCCTTTTCAAACGGGGGCCTTGGTATGAGGAACGCCACAATGCGTTTGCTCTCAAGGTCATCGTTGCTCTTTAATATTATCGCATTGTCGAGCAAAAGTGCATTCTGGCGCAGAACCATTTCGATTTCATCCAGTTCAATGCGCTTGCCGCTGATTTTCACCTGCCGATCCTTGCGGCCAAAAAATTCATACTGGCCATCTGTGCGCCTGCGTGTCAGATCGCCGGTTCGGTATAGTCTTGCGCCGGGCTCATCTGAAAACGGATGATCAAGGAAAGCCTTCTCCGTAAGGTCCGGGCGGTTGATATAACCAAGGGCGAGACCGTCGCCATCCAGGCAAAGCTCGCCGATTTCTCCATCCGGAACAGGTTGCAGGTCGTCATCAAGGACAAAGACATCTGTATGCCTGATAGGTTGACCAATTGGCACCGAACCGTCCCCCATACCATTTCGCGGTACCTTGTAGAAAAAAGAAATAGCCATGTCCTCACAGGGCCCGTAGGTATTGACCAACTGGCAATTCGGATTTTTTTCATACAGGCGGCGGCTGTGAGAAGGAGACAGGACATCACCACCCGTCATGATGGTATTGAGATCCAGCAGGGCCTCGGGGCGCGTATCAACCATCAGGTGAAACAACGCCGCTGACAGGAATATTTCCGTGACACCATGTCGGGCGATGGTTTCCGCTATGTCATTCACCGAAGGGTTTGGTGCGGGGAGTATGGCCATCCTTGCGCCATTCAGGAGAGGGGCCCATATTTCAAAATTGCCCACATCCCAGGCCAGCGGCGCAAGATGCATGCATACCTGGTGTCTGTCCAGAATGGCATAGTTCTGGCCTTTTACAAGCTGATTGACGGATCGGTGTGGAATCATGACGCCTTTGGGGCGTCCCGTTGAGCCGGAGGTAAAAAGGACACACAGCAGATCCAGTGGATCATTGCGTATATCCGGCGTGGTCTCCGGACTGTCGGCCGATTCTTCCAGCAGTTTTTGCAGGGAAACCGGCTTTTCCAGACCACGTTCCCGGGCCTGTTCGACAAGATCATTATGTGCGAGCACAAAAGAGGGACGGGCATCTTCAACGATAAGTTCAACCTGTCTCGCCGGATGGCCCGGGTCAATTGGCAGATAAGCTGCGCCGGATTTGACAATAGCGAGGATGGCGATGACCGTTTCAATGGAGCGGTTACAGTAAAGGGCAACAATACAACCGGGGCCAACTGAAGACTGCTGCAAGGTTCGGGCAAGCTGGCTGGAGCGAACATCCAGTTGCCGGTAGGAAATTTTGCGGTCGTTTTCACAAAGAGCAACCGCATCGGGAAATTTATCCGCAATATCCCGAAACAGCTCCTGAACGCAACTTTTCGGTTGATAGGCTGTTACCCTGTCCACTTCTGAGCGAATTGCCTGACTCGAACACATTGCTCCGGAAACTCCTGTATCGAACAACAAAAAATCTGAATATTTGCCGGTGGTTATCTATAAAACGGCCATTTGTTAATGCAATCGGTTTTATGAAACGATATTAACTGCCCGCCTGTCTTTGACCTGTCGTTGTCGGTGCTATGGTATCCGGCAAACCGATTGCTTCTAGAATTTTCAGCATCTCGTCAGCCAACTCTTTTCGGTTATATTTTTTTGCGCCCCTGAAGCAGTTGGCGCGCTTGCTCTCAAACAGGTCGGGATTACCGGAAAGCCTTTCCAGTTGATCACACAGTGCAGAAGCGTTTTCCGACTCGAATACAAGGCCTACATCCTCGTTTTTGACGATATCGGCGGATTCACCGGCAACACCGTGCAAAACCGGGATTCCCATTGCCATACATTCAAACAGCTTGGAAGGAATCACGGTTTCGAACAGCGGATCTTTCCTGAGGTGGATGATGGACGTATCCAGCAGGGACCAATAGCGGGCAACATCTTTTTTGGCAACAGAATCTATAAAGGTCAGATTGTCCAGTTGCATTTCTCGTGCTTTGGCTTCAAGCCCGCTTTTACACGCCCCGTCACCCAGCAACAGGAAATGAAACCGGTCTCCGTCAGGACGTTTTTTCACGAGCAAGGCCGCTTCGAGAACTGTTTCCAGGGCATGTGCCATGCCGTGCGTACCAATATACCCGGCCACGAATTTGTTCTGAAGGTCATATTTTTTCAGCAATTCCGCATCTTTGGGCCGGGCGGAAAATTGCGAAAGGTCAACGCCATTGGTAATGACGGTGATTTTTTCGCCATCAACACCCCGGTCTTGCAGGTTGGTCCGAAAGGCGTTTGTGACGGTTATGATGCGATTTGCCCGGTGGTACAGGTAAAGTTCAAGGGCTTCCAGAGCGCGCAACAAACGGCCTTCTTTCATGGCGCCGACAGCCTTGATTGACTCCGGCCACAAATCCCGAACCTCGAAAACAAACGGAATGAATTTGTAGCGGCTGACCAGGTAGGCGGCGCAAGCGGTAAAAAACTGCGGCGATGTACCGACAACAAGATCGGGTTTGCGAATAAAGGGAGCCGCAAGAACGGCGGAAATCATAAAGCTGATATAATCCAGTGTGCGTCTGAGAAAGCCTTCATTGGCGGTAATATAGGTCCACACGCGCACGATCCGGATGCCATCGCGCATTTCGCTTTGCCAGAGCCGGTTTTCGTAGCCGGCATAGAGCTTGCCGCGTGGCGCGTTGGGAGCCCCGGTCAGCACAGTAACCTTGTGGCCGGATTTGACCCACTCGCGACAATGCTCGAACGTCCTGGACGCTGGTGCATTTACTTCCGGGGGGAAGTTGTCAGTGAGAAATAGGATATGCATCGGGGGTCAATACGCACAACTGAAGATTGATTTACTGTTACCACTGGAGGTAACACCTACACAATGTCATGAATTATATCAAGGAATTTTACATCAGCATACGGTGTAAAAGAGTCGCATGATGAATTCGGTATTTTCGGTTTGTGTCAGCAGGCAATGGCTTGTGATCGAGGTGCCAAAACGCGGATGCCAGGAAGCGGGAACAATGCTGACGGAGGCCCCTTGAGATTGCCAGTCAACAACCTGTCCATCTGGCAAGATCAGCCGCCCCGCTGTTCCACATTTCTCGACAGTGGCATTCACATCGGGATGCAGGTAATATCTGATAGTAGCCTTTCTGAAAGGCCCTTTAATCCGGTCGGTTATGCTAATGCCGTTTTCCTCGAAACACCAGATGCGTGTGTGCAGATTTCGCCCGGTCAGTCTCCGGTAACCATCATGTCCGCAACTGACCCTTGTATATTTTTCCTTCTGTTCAATGGTCAGGCCGATGGGCCTTGCCCGACGTGCTACCCGGAAACCGCCCCAGACCTCGCTCGAATCTGCCCCATCCAGTTCAAGCGTACTGTGAGCGCCTGTCGAACGTTGACGCAGACGTTCGCTGCTGTTTCCGTATACCGAAGTCCCCGAATTGACGATAACGCGCTTTCCAAACAGGGAGATTTCGCATGACAGCGTGTCCGCATGGGCATGGCCGGGCAGATAGTCGGGGCCGATCTTCGCGACATCCAGAATAGCCGTCATGTTTTTTTGCTGTAGTCTGATATAGCCACTTGCCGCAAGGTGTGTCAGATTCTGCCGAATTTGCCTGCCAGAGGGCCGTTGCAGGCGGTTTGAATAGGCCTCAAGCTCGTCATAACAGGGAGCAATGCCCATAGCGGCATCGTTGAAAAAGGAGATTTCACCATCCGGGTGGATCATGGCAGCCAGCCATGATCGCATTTTATCGGTTGTTGTTCGCCACTGACGGGAAGTGGTTTCCGGAATCATTCCCGGATAGTTTTGCTCCAGATTGACGAGATCAAGCAGATCGGCCAGCAGGATGGCATGATACATGGGGGAGCGTTCGAAATGCCCCCCGTCTGCCAGTATCTGCTCTTTCAGTTCCTTTTCGAGAATGGCAAGGCCGGTTTTGCGCCATTCATCGGCTTCCTTGCCTTCGAAAAACAAACCGGCAAAGATCAGGGCCTTGGCGTTCGCAAACAGGTGATTGCCGAGCAGATGCCATTCCAGTCGGGCCTGCAGGAAGCGGGCCTGGATTGCCAGGCTGTGCAACTGGTTCCGGACCGGTTCATTTTCGGACAGCAACCATTTGATCCAGTTTACGATCCGCAGAGAAAGAGGGTAGGGCTCCCAGCCATTACCGTGACCCGGCGGATTTTCATCAATCCAGCGAGCGATCAGCGCACGGTGCCATGCCGTCCGGTTCTCGCTCCCAATGGCGTTGAGGTCGTCAAAATAGTGGAGATTATAGAGCCACAGCTTGTCAATTCCCGGCTTGTTCCAGTCTTCCGCTGTTTCGATCTGTTCCGTTTTGTTCAGAAAAGTAAAGCTGGCGGGACCGTTCAGTGAAGAGGATGGAGCACAACACGGCTTCCAGTTGCTGCTGCCCGACCGCGCGCGCGGTGCCGGACGCATGTCGGGTTTGGGCCGCTTCAACCGGAACCAGGCTCGACCATAAAACTGCACCGGGCGTAAATAGCGAAGTGTATGCCAGTATCTTGATAAATTTTCCCGGCGTGACAATAGATGGGACAAGTTCATTTTTGCCTGTGTTGATATGTCATGTCTGGCTACAGTTGAATTTCGTACCGGTTACCGGCTGCTGCTATTGGCGCCCGGCTGGAAACGCCCTGTTTCCGCGATCTCACATTTTCCCTTTGCTGCAAATTCCTTGCTGGCAAACCAGCGAACATTAACGGCCTGCAGGAATTCAACCGCAAGGAACATGGTGGAGGCGATCCAGACAATGGATTGGAAGTTTGTGCCATATTGCCAGAGCAGAAACAGCAAAATGGTAAAACTGATTCCCCGAATTGTGGCATACAGCCTGATCATGCCGAGGCGGTGGACTTCGATGTTAAACAGGGAAACTGTGATCGACAGGATCGAAAAGGCCATATAGACAACAAACATTTTCGACAGTTGCGGATAGTTTGCACCATATAAAAAGTCAAGTATGGCAGATGCCAGCATTAGCCCGCCTCCAGTGGCAAGCAGAAGGGCGAGGAGGCCGATAGGGAATTTGGGATTCACCAAAAGGGTTCGTCCCTGAATATCTCCGGTACATATGCGCGGCAAAAGATAGGCACGCAGAGAGGCGTTCACGAGGCTGAGCGGGGCCGCGAAACTCATGATTAGGCCAAATGTACCAATCTCTGTCGCACCAAGGCGACTGGCGATAAAAACCTGTGGCAGGTACATGGCAGCGCCATGAAAAATGGAATCAAGATGCAGGAATGCGGAATATTTGAAAAGAGATATGATGTAGCTCTTCTTTATCGGTACGAGATGGGTCGTTACAAGATTATACTCGAAAATGAGGACCACAAGCGCCGGTCCGACAAAAAAAGCGAGTGAGGTGATCAGCCAGTCTCCGGAAGTCAGCCCGATTAACCCCATGAAAAGACGACTGATTGCAAATTTCAGATTTGCTTTTGAATAGGCGTCGTAGTTCTGTTTTGCCTGTTCGAAGGTGCGTAGGCCGGTCCACCAGTTCATTGTGGCTGCGCATAAGACAGCGACAGCCCAGAACTGTACCTTCCCTCCCGACAGCATGAAGGGCAGACTCAGGAGTGAAATGACAAGAATTACAAATTTGCTCGTTAGCAATATTGATAGATAGCTGCTGTTGCGGGCTTCAGCGTATTTTTTTACAGCACTGATATTCAGTCCGAAATCAAGAACCATGTGGCCAAACATGGTCGCGGCTATGATGAGTACAAATTGGGACAAACCTTCTGTTGAAAGGAACCAGGGGGCAATTGCCACGATTATGATAGTGGACAGGTTTACGATCAGATTGGTCGCGAAAATACTGAATATATCACGTAACATCTGAACCTCGGTACTCAAACTGCAATTATAGAGACGCTTATTGACAGACAGCCGGTTGCTGCAAGCATCTGAAGAGAAGGTTGAAAGATATCAGATCAACAATATTCAGTGCAGTGACGATATGCAATATCGTCAGATCCATCCCGTCTGCAAACTGGCTTCCTGTATGCAATGCTGATCAGCATGTACCGCACATATTCCGAAAAGACAATGCTTTCCATCGTAAAACAGGGATTTGTCGATGAAGTACGTACCATGAATGGACGAGGTCAGATTAAATCTGAATGTCCGGACAGGGCGAAGGCCTGATCTGTCTTCGCGCATAATGGCTTGCTCATCAGCCCGATGCCCGGCTCAGGGAAAAATGTATTTTATAGCCTTTTAACAAACGTTTGCGGGGCATAGCCGCAAAACAACCCCAGGCACACCCCAAAAGTTTGGATTCGGCGGGGCAGGGTTACGCGGCGATTTTCCAGCCGCCACGCCCCGAAATCCACGCCAGCGCAAAATCGCGCTGGTCTTTCCAAAAGCACCAAACGACCCCACCAGATGACCGGCCCAACTGTATCCTTATCCGTACAGTTGGTCCGCAAAAACGACAAACAAGCCGCAATATTGTCCGGTTCGATCCAATGAAAACCGCCTAAATCCAGATTTAATGCTGGGTTGCTTGCTGGACTTCTGATTGAAATGTATTTTCAAGCCATTGAATTATCGTTTGTTTTTATATCAGTGTGGCGGAGAGGGTGGGATTCGAACCCACGAGACGCTTGCACGCCTGCCGGTTTTCAAGACCGGTGCCTTCAACCGCTCGGCCACCTCTCCGGTTACTGTTCAGAACTGTCGGTCAGTATGTAAGGAACAGCCGTGTGTTAAACGGAAAAACCGAATTAATCAATGACCTGTTCAATTGCAAGGGGAATTCCTCCTGTTTTTTGGGATTTACAGGTTTTTCGGGACACGAAGTCTCCTTATGTCGGGCATATTTTCTCCCTTTTTTCCCCGGTTAATATTTGTCGCAACAACGATGTTAGGACTTTGTTAATGCGCGCCGTAAATGATCGCAGAGAACTGACCATGCCCTTTGTTGTTTCGCCACAACAACAGCGAGCGGCCCAAAACACAGAACAACCACCAGAGGCTGATCTTGAAGACAGTAAAAAGTAATCTGCGACCAATGTGCCCACCGACAGGCACTGGCATATCTCTGCTCCCGGGGCTGATGATGGTTTTCATGGCTTCATTGCTGATCTCCGGCTGTATGAGCCCGGGGAGTTCGAGAGGAAATCGACCGGATCTCAGCCGGAAGGTTGTCAATTATGGCCAGAGGGTTCCCAAAGGAGGGGGGCACTACAAGGTAGGCAAGCCCTATCAAATTGCCAACAGGTGGTACCGCCCCCGTGTGAACACACATTATGACCGGGTGGGAATAGCCTCGTGGTATGGCGATCTCTTTCATGGTCGCAAAACCGCCAATGGTGAAGTCTTTGATATGGATGCGCTTACGGCTGCTCATCCGACGCTTCCCCTGCCGACCCTTGTTGAAGTGACCAATCTTGAAAACAATCGCAAAATTGTGGTGCGTGTCAATGATCGGGGGCCTTACAGACACAACAGACTTATCGATTTGTCCCGAAAGGCCGCAACAGTTCTTGGCTTCAAAAACAAAGGCACGGCGCGAGTTCGTGTCAGATATGTCGGGCGTGCCCCTCTTGATGGCGATGACAGCCTTGAAAAACGTGTTCTGGCGCATAATTTTTCATCTGGCAGGAGCCGTACGATTGGCCGATATAACCCGCCACCTTCTGATCGTTTTACCGGACAGTCTGTTTCTCATACTGATCGCAAGGGCAGGAGTTCCGGCAGGGATCATACAACAGGCAGCCAAATATTTTCGTTTCCCTACGATGATCATCTGCTACCCGGTGAATAGAAGTCATATTTCCTCCACAGCTGTTTGATCTGCTCCAGGGGGAGAACTGTTGACCTTGTCAAATTCGTTGCCAATATAAAAAGAGTTTCGCATATACAGCCAGCCCTTGAACAACATGATTGTGGATCAGAAATTTTATGCATAGCGAACATTCTGCAATCGGTGGTTTCCTCGCGATGGTCACGGTTCTTGTCGGGACATTTCTCTCCGTAATGCCAGCCTCGGCAAAACCTCTTTTCACCACGAAAGCAAAATATGCCATCCTGATCGACACGGCTACCGGGGCTGTTTTGTATGCCAAAAAGGCAGATGAACTTATGGTGCCGGCCAGTATGAGCAAACTCATGACTGTGGCCCTGTTGTTCAGGGAACTGAAAGCCGGTCGTCTCAGGCTGGAGGATCGTTTCCGGGTATCGGAGCATGCATGGCGAACGGGGGGAGGCCCGTCCGGAACAGCCGCTATTTTCGCGCCGCTGGGCAAGGAGGTTCTCGTATCGGATCTCCTGCAGGGGATTATTGTGCAATCCGGAAATGATGCCTGCATTGTCACCGCTGAAGGAATTGCGGGAAGTGAAGAGGCCTTTGTTAAACTGATGACCCGTGAAGCGAGGCGGATCGGGCTGCAAAAATCCACATTTGGCAATTCAACGGGGCTGCCCAACCCCAAACAGCGTATGACCGCGCGCGAGCTGGCCATGCTGGCGCTTCATCTTATTCGCGAATATCCTGAATATTATCACTATTTCTCACAAAAAAAATTCAAATATCGAAGATATCGATTCTTTAACCGCAATCCGCTGGTGTTCAAATATGGTGCCGATGGGCTGAAAACCGGAGCCACAAAGGAGTCCGGTTATGGCCTGACGGTATCTGCCGTAAAAAACGGTCGTCGCCTTGTTGCTGTTCTCAACGGATTGAAAAGCAAAAAGCAGAGGCGTTCGGAAGCTGTGAAGCTGCTGGATTGGGGATTTAACGGGTTCAGGACCTACAAGCTGTTTGCCCCCGAGGTAACGGTTGGATATGCCCGGGTTGTTGGAGGAGCCAGCAGTTATGTGGCGTTGAGAGGGAAAAAACTGACCGGAGCAACAGCGCTGCTGCCGCGATATCTTTCCTCGAAGAAAGTGCCTGCCAAAATCGTTTATCAGGGGCCTCTGCTGGCGCCTGTCAGGGCTGGCCAGCAGGTTGCCTTTCTGGAAATCCGTACGCACGGGTCCATTGTCAATAAAATACCCCTTTATGCGACGAGGGATGTCGCCAGGGCTGGTGTTTTATGGCGGGGTATTGATACATTGCTGTTTCATGCCTTTGGTTGGTTGTTCTGACCGGTTGGATGACAGAAAGCAGAAAGCAGATAAAATGGTCGCTCGTGCGGGGAAGTTTATAACATTTGAAGGAGGAGAGGGGGCCGGAAAGTCGACGCAGGTACGTCTCCTTGCCAACCGGCTTCAACGTCTTGGCAAGCAGATTGTAATGACAAGAGAGCCGGGCGGTTCTGTGAAAGCCGAGGCTATCCGCAAACTTTTGCTTGATGGACGTATCGCCAGATTTGGCGCTTTTGCCGAAGCCCTGATGTTTTCGATCGCCCGTGACGATCATCTGGAAACAGTTATACGGCCAGCCCTCGACAAAGGCAACTGGGTGATCTGTGACCGGTTTATGGATAGCACGATGGCCTATCAGGGAGCAGGAGGAAACCTCCCGGAATCGTTGATCCGTGGCCTTGAAAGAACCGTTGTTGGAGACACGCGGCCGGACCTTACCATACTGATTGACCTGCCGCCATCAGTCGGAATAGAACGTGCCCGTGCGCGATTGCAGCAAAATAGTGGTGGCAAGACAGATCGCTTTGAAGCAATGGATATGGCGTTTCACGAAAAGCTGCGTCAGGCATTTCTCGATATCGCTAAAAACAACCCGGAGCGTATCAGTGTTTTTGATGGTGAACTGCCACCTGATGAACTGGCCAAACAGATATGGGAACTGGTGTCAAAACGCTATTCTCTTGCGCCGAAACTGTCTGCCCGTACATAACGACCATATGCCTCAAACAGAATAAATTTGCAGACAGGATATTATCGAAGTGTCGGTCGAAGACAAGCAAATGCACCCGGATCAACTCGAAGGCCTGCCACATCCCAGGCAGTCAGGGCTGGTGTTCGGTCATGAAAAACCGGCAGCCTCTTTTCTTGAAGCCTGGAATGCGGGACGTCTGCATCATGCCTGGTTGCTCGCGGGGAGAGAGGGAGTCGGCAAGGCGACTTTCGCCTACCGGCTTGCCAGCCTTGTCCTGTCGGGGGCGGAGGGCGCGATTTTACCTGACGACCTGTTGCATGCGTTTGATCATGATTGCAGGGATGCGGCTCTCGTAGCGACTGATTCTCATCCCAACCTTCTTGTTTTACGGTGTTCGTGGAACAGTAAAACCAAAAAATTCGGTAACCGGATAACCGTTGACAATGTTCGTGACCTGCAACATTTTCTGGGAAATACGGCAGGTATGGGCAAGTGGCGTGTTGTCATTGTTGACCGGGCGGACGACCTCAACGTCAATGCTGCAAATGCTCTGTTGAAAATGCTTGAAGAGCCGCCAGCTTTTTGTCTGTTTTTTCTGGTTTCTGCCGAACCGGGAAAATTGCCGGTAACTATCCGTTCCAGATGCCGCACCTTGCGGATGTCCGGCCTGAACACTGACGAGATGATAGCCTGTCTGAAGCATATTGCCAAAGAGTCTGCTGTTGAATTGCCGGAAGTCGATAAACTTGAAACCATTGCCGAACTGGCGAACGGCAGTGTGCGCCTTGCACTGGAATATATGACGGGACGTACACTTGAGGATTTGGGCGAAATAAATAAAATACTGGATCTGTTACCCCGTATTGACCCTCAAATAACAATAAAACTTGCCGAGCGTCTGTCCCTGCGTGGTGCAGACAGGGATTATCACAGCTTCCTTGGTCTGCTGGTGGCGCAAATCTCAAGGCGTATCCGCGAAATGGCCTTGCAGGGAACAACCGGCAAACACGCTCTTGCACTCTGGTGTGAGCTGTGGGAAACAATCATCATCAGAAAATCCGAAACGGACCTCCTCAATCTTGATCGTGGCAACTTTATTCTCGATCTGTTTAGCCAGATCGAGGATGTTGCAAACAGGGCAGGTGGTCTTCGAATCCAAAAGACCCGGGCAGGAAATCCCTGAGGGGCCAGGACCAGGGAATATATCATTCATGACGACGAACAAAGATAACTCGAAGTCGAAACGCTTTTATATTACGACACCGGTTTTTTATCCAAACGGTGTTCCGCATATCGGTCACGCCTATACCGCTGTTGCTGCCGATGTGCTGGCCCGTTTTGCGCGCCTCGATGGTAAAGATGTCTTTTTCCTCAGCGGCACGGATGAACATGGTCAAAAAATGCAGCAAACTGCCGAAAAACAGGGATTGTCAACCATTGAACTGGCCGACAGAAATTCGGCCGTGTTTCGCAAGATGCTTGATGCCTTTCATTGCTCCAATGATGATTTCATCCGTACGACAGAAGAACGCCACTTCAAGACATGTCAGCAGATGTGGAAACGGATGGAAGAAAAGGGAGATATCTATCTCGACAATTATGGCGGCTGGTATTCGGTGCGACAGGAAGCCTATTTCGAGGAGAACGAAACCACGATCGGTGAAGACGGGGTGCGGCGCGAACCTCTTGGCTCTCCGGTTGAGTGGATGGAAGAAGAAAGCTACTTTTTCAGATTGTCGGCATACGGGCAACGCCTGCTCGACTTTTACGATGATCATCCCGATTTTATCGGGCCCGATACACGCCGCAACGAAGTCGTCAGTTTTGTAAAGGGAGGACTTCGGGACCTGTCCATATCACGCACCACATTTGACTGGGGCATACCTGTTCCCGGCAATGACCGCCATGTCATGTATGTCTGGCTGGATGCCCTGACCAACTATCTGACGGCAACGGGCTGGCCGGATGAACATGAACGAAATCGCTACTGGCCCACCGATCTGCACATGATCGGCAAGGACATTGTGCGCTTTCATGCTGTTTACTGGCCCGCTTTTCTGATGTCCGCCGGATTGCCGCTGCCCAAAAGGATCTATGCACACGGATTTTTGACCAACAAGGGCGAAAAAATGTCGAAATCTGTGGGCAATGTCGTTGATCCTTTCGATATGATTGACAGATACGGTCTCGACCAGGTCCGCTACTTCTTTATGCGCGAAGTGCCCTTCGGGCAGGACGGCAGCTATAGTCATGAAGCCATTGTAAGTCGTATCAATGCCGACCTTGCCAATGACCTTGGCAATCTTGCCCAGCGCTCATTGTCGATGATTGCCAAAAACTGTGCTGGCATACTGCCTGTTCCCGGTGATCTTGCTGATGAAGACCGGGAAATCCTGGCGCAGACAGATGCCCTGTTGCCGGTTGCGCGCGAGGCAATGGAGAAACAGGCCATTCACAAGGCTCTGGAAATGATTTTCGGCGTTGTATCGGATG
>JALXEI010000160.1:0-404 GCA_027069645.1 Hyphomicrobiales bacterium | reverse complement strand
ATAAATATTTTGCCGCTTCCGAACCCTGGGCACGGAAAAAAGACAATCCCGAGCGCATGGGAACAATTCTTTATGTTACGGCCGAAGTGATCCGTCAGATCTCTGTTCTTTGTCAGATGGTGATGCCCGACGCGACTGAAAAACTTCTTGATATGCTTGCAATTGCGCCGGAGCACCGGGATTTTAGCAGCCTTGGCGAGGCTGGCCGCCTGTCGGGCGGGACGCCTCTGCTCGCACCAACACCCGTTTTTCCGCGTTATGTCGAGAATAAAGACGGGAGAACATGATGTTTGTTGATTCTCACTGTCATCTTGATTTTCCAAAACTGGCGGAACAGATCGACGATGTTCTGATCAGGGCCAGAGAGGCGAAAATATCAAAGATGGTGACGATCTGCACAAGGG
>JALXEI010000159.1 GCA_027069645.1 Hyphomicrobiales bacterium | reverse complement strand
TGGTCCACCAGGCGATACCTCAATATGAAACTTTTAAAGGAACAGAAAATGACCGCCTGACCAGATCACCCACCAACCCAAAACAAAAGTGCGAAAAATTCTGGACACTACCTTTCCATCCAGGCAGGTGCTCGAAATTCCTGCGTAAACGCGCATCAAGGAAATTGCAATTGACTCTATGGCATTATCTCAGGCCGATTTGCACCACGTCGCCAGGCCAGACAAAACTGTCTTCATGGACTTCAAGGTTTTGTATTTTGCCTTTGATGCGTCTTTTCAGCTTGTAGACAAGCGCTGATTTCGGTATCCCGGTCGGGGCATTATTAATGGATTTCTTTCCGATCTGTGCCAGCAGGTTCTTTGAAATGGAAATATCGCTTTCCAGATTGACGATATCATTCTCTACACGTTCAAGTCGCCTCTTCAGTTCGACTGTTTCAGCCAGAACAGCTGCAGAAAAATCCCGTTGAATTTGTAATTTTCCCTGCTGCGCTGCAAGAAGATCGCTCCGGATTTTACTTTCCTTGATCTGCAAATCCAGTTGCCGCAAATCCAGTCTTGTAATCAGCTCCTGAGATCTGATCGAAGCACTGGTCTGCGATCGTCGGTATCGATCCTTGTATTTGCGAATGGTTTTCCTGATGGTTTCTTTTTGCAATCGGGCGATCTTTTCCTGTTCAAGCATTCCCTCTATTTGTTCATTGGCAACCCTGTCTGCTTCAATCAGGTTTTTTTGGCGTTTTTTTCTCAACTGCGAAACCTGTTGCAGATAGCGGTTTTCATTTTTTACCATTTCCCGTGCATGTTTTTTACCAACCAGAGCGCCAGGCCTTTTTCCCGGGACAAATGATGATTTTCCGGCGATTTCGGCAAGAAGACGCCTGCGTAGCACCAGCATTTGCGCCAGTTTTTGCTTTGACCTTTCTAGGCGGGGGCCTTCACTGGCAAGAATATTTGCAGGGGTTCGCCTGCTGTCACCGCGGTAAATTCCCGATGCCAGAGAAAGCAACTGGGAAAGGGTCATTCCTTTTTCATACCGATAGGCACCTGGCCGCCCTACCAGCCCGCGGATATATACAGGAGGCCGGGAGACGAAGAAAACACGGAGATATATCTGTTGACCAATCCTTTTTCTGGAGATTGTGAGGAGTTGTTGTTCGAAAGCTTTTAACGTTTTTCCTGCGGTAGACAACTGGCCGAATACGGGATGGGATATCGTCTCGTCACTGAAAATCTCGTATTCGCCGGAAAGATCTGCGCGTTCATAAAAAGAGTGCAACAGCATGGTGTTACCAGGATCGTGATCTTTGGGGATGGATGAAAGTCCGACTTTTTCAAGAAAGGACAGTTTAATCCTGTCTCCGGGCATTAGCGGCACCGGTTTTTGTGACAACACAGTTTTGTCTTTTGGCAATGTCTCCCCGGACCGCGCCCCTGAAGGGGTGCCGGAGCACAATATTAACAGGATAGAGAGGACAGGCAGCAGGCGTGTGATTGCTGCAAAACCGGCGTTTTTAGTCAAAGTTAACCCCCGGAACGAAAACCGTCATTTAGGCCGTAAACTCATAAACAGGATCGAAATAGCAGGAGCAGGTTTGTTTTCCCGCCAGGCGCAAGTTCGCAAGAAACCTTCCGGTTTTCAATAGCATGCAACACAGCGGGGGAGCAAATATGCCCTGTCAGCAGGATGCCGGAAGCGTTGCAATCCCCGGCCAAAACGATCTTGCTCGTACAAAAGTACGCGCGGTGATCATTTTAACCTCGTATTTTTGCGCTTTTGACACCATTCCCGATCCTGTTTATGGGTTTACGGCCTTATCGGAGCCGACGGGCGGGCATTCCCCCGAGCGCAATCCAGGCGGATTCATAGTCATTTTTTTCCCCCAGCTTGCCAGCGAGTTCGGCATAACCTTTTAATAGATGGCGCGACAATTTTCCATTGCGTTTCATTTCCCGAAGTGTGATCAGCGTTTTCCGGTCACCATGCACACTGTTAAACGTCGCAACCCAGTCCATTTGCACGTAGGGGCGAAGTGTTGCAACCGGAGTTTTCTTCAGGAAATAGGCCGCCAGTTTACTTTTTCCTTCCCGGGCAAACAGCTTTGCAGCAAATAGTGGGCGTCGTTGCAAGGCCTTGAGATGGAAAAACGGTTGCAATGTTCGCAACAGGGCTGTTTGATTCTGCAAGGCCAGTTCCTCGCCAATCTTCACCAGGTCGTCAGCGGATATATTTTGAATTCCTGTTGCATTTAATTCAGCTATAGCGGCCAACGGGTTTTGAGCTTCCAGTTGCAGGACGATATAGCGTGCCCGTTCCCTGTTAGAGGGCTTGGCAGTGCCATTTCGCCAGTTATCAAGGAGGATCCGGGCCTGTAAAATCTGTCTGCGTCGCACGAGATATTCCACAAGATAGAACAGGGGGGCACTGTTTTGCCTCTGGGCATCGGTCGCCAGCCGGATAGCCAGATCATTTCGCCCCCGTTCCTGCAATTGCATGGTCATCAATAAAAAAAGATTCTGGACATTTTGACCTCTCCGTATCCATTTCCCGGCGCGATTGGCCGCCTCGTCGGCCTGGCCTGTTTTCAGCAGCAAACGAAACAGTGCAAGACGGGGAACAGAAAGTTCCTGGTTGTTCTGATCTATTTGGTCCATGCGTTTCAGGTGACGAAGAGCCGCGCGATTGTTTCCGGAATTCAGCTCGATAAGCCCCAGTCGTCCGGCATGTTCTGCGCTGAAGAAAGGCAGTGATTGAAATTTTTCAAGCAATTTGCGTTCTCTTGTTATATCGCCGTTCAGCTCCAGTCTGGCGATGAGTTTTTCGGCATATTCACGTTTGGGAGCCTTTTTTATCAACAGTTCGAGTTGATTGAGATAGCGTTCATATTGACTGGTTCGAAAAAAGAGATCGGCCAGTTTTTCCTGCACGAAAATATCGTCCGGGTGTTTCGCCCTGAAAATCGCCAGCATGCGTTGCATTTCTTCTTCATTTCCATAGAGCTCGTGGAGTTCATACAATCGCATCAGGGTAAAGCGTTGACGGTCTCCGGCAGCAAATCTTTCTTTCAGCTTCCGGAAGGCCTTGCTGTAGTGCTTGTCCCGCAGCAACATGGTTATATGCTCGTCATCATCGGGAAGGAGCCTGATTCCCAATAGAAGAACGAGTATGAAAACAATAAAGAGCCTGGCATGAAAACCGTTCAATGTTCCAGGCTCCTTTCAATTCCCGGCATTCGAGGGGCATAATTGATACTGACGTAGACCGGTGCCGTGCGCGCATCGGCTGCAATGGAAAAGTTCAACTGTCCGGTTCTCGGGATATTTGCTGTTTTCTTCCAGAGCAATCGGCTACCTCTTTTTACAATGATCGAGCAGGCACCGGATTTCAGACCGCGCCAGGACATATCCCCCTGCCCAAATCCCTGTGCCCGAAAACGGAAGCCGGACTGATCATATGTCAGGTTATCGATCTTCCAGCGACTGTCATTGAGAACGGGTCTTGGCGACTTTTCAACAGAATATGTTTTCCCGCGGCGGGTATTCGGAATATGTTTCAGAACGACCAGCGGGCTCTTCCTCCTTGCGTCCAGTGCGATATACAGGGCGTTTTGATGGCGAGTTGAACCGATAAGACCGCGTGAATTGCGCCAGTCGACCTCCAGTTTCACGGCATTGTCAAAGCGCAGGGTCTGGAGATGGCCCCGATTATGGATTGTCCAGCTATGGTCGTTTATTTGCCTGATTTCAACCTTGAAAAAACTGTCGGCGATGGCAGCATATTCAGATGCCGGTACAGGCGTGTAGCGTCCATGTCGTGCTCGTTCAAGATGTGATTTAACCGCCTTTAGAGAGGCCTGCCGTTCGGCACTATATGTATGATAATAGAGGTTGAAAGGCTTGAGGCGCCGCGGGTTTTCTGTATTTTCCAGTGTTTTGACGAGGTTCGAAAAGGCATAAAATGGCCCGGTCCAGTCATTTGTGTAGTAATTTTCATTGCTGGCCGCAGCATAGATCTGCCGTTCGTTTCCCACCATTCTGGAGAGTGGAGAGAGATAGGCAATGGACGAATATTCCACATCAAAACGCGGGTCCCCACCATTCATATTGTAAACACCGGCGAGACGCGCCGCACGAATAGCGGCTTCAAATGGTCTGGTATTGCCGCTCCATTGCATCAATCGAGCCGTTTTCCCTTTCGGGGCAAGACTTTCTGCCAATTTCAGTGAAACGGTGATATCCTGTTCTGTATTGAAAGGTTTTTTCATATACGCGCGTGGCATGTCACCAGATCCGGCAATATATTTTATATTTTTTTGCCGCGGTGTCGGCTTTTTCAGAAGACCTTGCAGAAGCGCGATGATCCCCGAGCCACGCGCGGAAGAATTTTTTGCCTGTTTTTCGACCATTTCAAGTTCAAGATGACGGTTGTATTTATCATAAAACTCCCAATTGAAAGGGTGGGTATGGGTGTGCGAACCAACCTCCACCTGATCAAGAGCAAATATTTTACGTGCAATTTTTGCGGCATCGGGATTGCCACCGATCGATGCATCAAAATCACCGGTTACGAGTGCAACGGTAACAGGCAGATCGGGATAGGGTGCTATCAGTTCCCTGAGCATGACTTCCGATGAAAGCGTCAGTGTTTTTCGATAGCGCTCGATAAAGGAAACGTTATTCCAGCCATCACCGTCAATATGCGAAAAATACATCCGTCTGCCCGACAGGGTTGTAACATCCGGAACAGGAAATTGATTGATACCAAATACTGTTTTAAAATATTCGAAAGGATTTACAAGCCATTTGTCACGGTTCAGCCTGTTGTCATAATATAATGCGTATGACGATTGTACAAATCCGCCACCGGAATTTGAAGTAACAAGGACGGCCTTTTTATCTGTGAAACTCATACTTCCTGCTGGCAGGGCCGTGCGGCGCGGAGGCGAGACAGAAAGATGAACGCGGGTTTGTGAATTTGTTGCCGTGAAAAGAGTGTAAGGAGGCATAACTTCGGGCAAGGGGCGCTCAAAGCCGATAATTTTTTTATCAAGATCAATGATCCTGGTGCCGATAGTGTCACTCACATATCGGTTCTCGAGCCGGATACCGAGACGAGCCAGAAATCTGTTGACCAATGGCAGAGTTGTGTCGTCTGTTTTCGCGCCGATATCTCCCAATATCAGAAATTTCAAACCGGCCTGTGACGCCCGATCTGCCCAGTGAAGCCAGGCATTGCCATTTTTGACTTCTCTGCCAAACCACGTTATGACCCCCCGAAAATCATCCAGATCGTCGATCGCCGGCAAACCTTTGTTTATGTCTTGATAACGTACATCGAGGCCCAGATAATTCAGAGGCATTTCTGCCAGCTTGTGAATGAAGGTATCTGCAGAATCCTTGAACCGTGTACCATCATAAAGGGCCAGTATTTTTCGTTTGACAGGAACAGAACGAACAGACGGTGTTGCGTGTGTGAAGCCGGAAAAAAACGCAACCCCCATCAAAACTGTAAACAATATTCTGAACCTAATCAAAAACATTATCCTGATTTGCCAGCATGCAGACACGTTTTCCCGACGAAATGCAAAGCGAGATATCCTTTCACGCATCAGGAAGCAGATCATTCTTCAGCCGGCCGGATAATTGCACGCAGTCCCCGATGCAGAAAAGCGTAAATATCCATAGGCGGCATAACGGCTCATACGTGTATAAATCAACTTTCGATTGACTGTTTCATTTCTTTGTTTTATGGGTGTTTTGGTCTTTTTTCGTTGCATTTTATGATATACATGCCGTTTTCAGAAACCACAACCCCGATAAATTCAGCACCGGTTTTTATGCCGGTATCGCGGTGTTGTCTCCGGTTCCGGCGCCGGAAGCATACAGCAGCAATATGCGTCTTTTATTCAGGAGTACAGTAGTGCATATGATGAAAAACGGACAAGGAAACATCCTGAAGTCCATAACCACATTTCTGAAAAATACTCGGGAGGTGCATGCAGCGCGCTTTCGCACCAAAGCAGAGTTGCGTCACCTTTCGTTTTACGGGCTGATCGAAACAATTACACTATTCGCACTGATCGAGGCATTGTGCCTGCTTTTCGATATTTCTCCCGGAGAGGTGGTGCCGCATCCCTACTGGATACCGGTGATTTTACTGAGTGTTCAATATGGTACATTCAATGCACTTGTTGCCGCCATAACAGCCATCACTCTCGTGCTGTTTTCAGGCCTATCGGTACAGGCTACGGGTGAAGACTATTATCATTATCTTGCAAGGGTCTCCCTGGAACCGGCACTTTGGCTATGTGTCGCGACCTTCCTCGGTGAAGTCCGTATGCGTCATATAATGGAGAACAGGCGTATCGTCGGGGAATTGTCAAAAATGAAAAAAGAACGAAAAGTCATAGCAGATTATTGCCGGCAACTGACGGAACATATCGAGGAACTTGAGCATAAACTTGTTGTTCAAAACAATCTTCAACGGGGTGTCGACACCGTCAGTCGACCGGAAGAACCGGTCAAGGCCGCATGAATAATATTCGTTCTCTTCACGATACAGCCGGAGACTCCTGTACCGCCATCGCTGGCCTGACCGGCGATGTGGATCGGAAACATCAGAAAAGCAGAACTGTGTATTTCTGTTTTATACTGGTATCGTTTCTCGAAGCTGCTGCGGGGGGAGCATTAATAACCGGGCACCTTTCCACCCCCCTGTTTTTGACAGTACACTGTATTGTTCTGTTGTTGGCTGCTTTGTTGTGGAGATATGCAACAAAAGATGATCTCCGATTGCTGCCTGTCGGTTTTATCGCCCTGTTTTTCACCGGACCTGTTGGGGGCGCAGGGGTCGTGTTGCTGGCGTTTACCCTGACGCAGGGGAAAGAAACCCCCGAACTGCTGGACGCCTGGTATCAACGCTTGTCCCTATGTACAAATCATGACGAAGAAACCCTTCTTTATCGCTCGATTATGAGTGGCCGGGCTCCCAAAAGCGGCAAGTGGAAAAAAGGGCAGAATAAAATGGCTGGCGTCTCCAGCTTTTTTACGATCATCAAAACGGGAGACCTGGTTGAAAAACAAAGCCTTCTGGGGATTGTCGCTCTTAAATATCACCCCGACTTTCTTCCTGTTCTTGCAATCGCTCTGCGCGACCGGGATCCGACCATCCGTGTCCAGGCGGCTGCCGTTTATGCCCGATTGCAATCGATTTACAAGACGCGGCTCGAAAAAGCCTGTTCACGTGAACTCTCTGAACCGCAATCCCGGCAGGCATTGATTGCAGAACTTGAAGAATGCACAAAATCAGGCTTTCTCGACAGGTCCGATTCGGCAAGGGCCGTTGAAGCAATAGAAAAACTGAAGGCTTGTCATGTGGTTACAGCCATCTCCGGTTTCTGACAACGAACCGGGAATACCTGATATCTGCCTGATCGTCGAAGGCTGCTATCCATATGTTCCAGGAGGTGTTTCCTCGTGGCTTGACTGGCTGATGCGCACCCGGCCGGATCTGTCATTCTCTGTCATAGCCATATTGGCGGACAAACAAAACAGGCAGAGGCGCTATGACTTTCCCGGGAATATGATTGGCTTTCATGAATTGTTTCTCCACGATTTCGGGCAATCCGGACCTTCCAGACCGCATGCTTCCCATGTCAGTGCGTCACTTGTGCAGCATCTGATCAGCCTGTTTGAAGAGGGTGGAATTGATGATTTCACGCGGATCAACAATATCATCAATGACCCGGCGCAACCCATAACACTGTCCGAATTGTTGAACGCGCCCCTTGCCTGGGACGTTTTGCAGGAAATGTATCAAAAAACCATGCCGCACGCCTCCTTTCATCATTATTTCTGGGCCTGGAGAGCGCTGTTCGGGGGGATGTTTGCCGCCATGAAATATCCTCTGCCCAAAGCCAAAGTCTATCATACAATATCGACAGGTTATGCCGGATTGCTGGCGGCCCGGGCTCGTGTGGAAACGGGACGTCCGGTCATGCTCACCGAACATGGTATCTACACGAATGAACGGCAGATTGAAATTCTTATGGCCGACTGGATTGCCGATATGGTCGACAAGGGTTTGTCCATTCATGATCACAGATATGATTTGCGCGATTTATGGATCAATGCCTTCAAATCCTTTGCCCGCACCTGTTACCAGGCCTGCGACAAAATCACGACGCTCTATGAAGACAATCAACGTCTGCAAAAAGCACTTGGGGCAGATCCGGAAAAACTGGAGGTTATCGCCAATGGTATCGATGTGGATCGGTTCTCTGTTCTCAGGCGGGCCGGGAGGGACGATCCGCCGACGATTGCACTGATTGGTCGTGTTGTACCGATCAAGGATATCAAGACCTTCATCAATGCAGCCAGCCTGGTGCGGTCGCGCCTGTCCGGTCTGAAGGTTCTGATACTGGGGCCTGACGACGAGGATAGGGAATATGCCGCGGAATGCAGGGACCTCGTTGCCGAACTTGGTATGGAAGATTGTCTGGAATTCACCGGTGGTGTGAATATTGCGGACTATTTACCACAAATTCATATCGTGGTCCTGACCAGCCTGAGCGAGGCCCAACCCCTTGTCATTCTGGAGGCGGGTGCTGCCGAAATCCCTTGTATTACCACAGATGTCGGGTCTTGCAGGGAGATAATCGAGGGGCGTTCGGATGAAGAACCGGAAATTGGTCATGGTGGCATTGTGACCGATCTTGTTGATCCGGATCAGATCTCGCAGGCCATTATTGAATTGCTTGCAGATGAAGACCGCCGTCGCCGGTATGGAAAAAACCTTTTTCGGCGCGTTGGGACTTACTATCGTACAGACATGGCCAGCAATGCTTACAATATTCTGTATCGGCAATTAATATCAGTTGTCTGACAGGGAGTGTCCATTATGGCCGGTATAGGTTTTGAACTCCAGAAGCTGATGAAAAGTGGCGGCATTTTCGGGCAGCTTCATGCAATGGTACATGGTGCAATCATTGCGGCCGGCCCCTGGATTTTTACTGTTTTTGCCATTGGCTTTATCACACTTGTGACAGAAGCGGCTCTGGGGCTGGAATTTCTGGCCGAATTCAGGGCAAATATTATTTATTCTTTTGCGCTTTCTCTTGTCGCAACCGCCCCGGTTGTTATCATCTCAACCCGTATGGTTTCTGATGCCATTTATAACAAAAGCTACACAGTGATCAGTCATGTCTTTTTTGCGGCCCTTTTTCTCGGTGCCTTGTCGGCGACAACTGTTTCATTCCTGTTTTATCCGGTTCTGGTCCACCTGGCGGCGTCTCAACTGGCAACAGCAGTGATCTCTACGGTCCTTGTGGGGATGATATGGGTTACTCTGGCTTTTTGTTCTGCCGTACGGGATTTTCGAACAATAACCATTGCCTTTGCAGCCGGACTGATAATTGCCGTGATATGTGCTTTTATGGCGACCTGGTATAAAATGGGTATTCCAGGGCTTGTCTGGGGATTTGATGTGGGGCTTGGTTTTACGCTCTACTGGCTCGTGGGCCGTGTTATGCTGACATTTCCCGATGTCATAACGAGGCCACTCAAAGCCGTGAGAGCTTTTGTTCAGGCGGCCGGACAACACGGGTCTATGGCGCTGGCCGCAATGTTTTCGGTTAGTGCGATCTGGATTGACAAATGGGTCATGTGGCTGGGACCGGCGGGTGAAATACTACCGGCCGGTTTTATACATGCGCCGGTTTACGACAGCGCCATGTTCATCGCCTATCTGGTGATCATCCCGGCTCTTTCCCTGTTTATTATCAATCTGGAGAGCGATTTTTTCAGAAGTTATCAGCGCTATTATGCCGACATTACAGCCCATGCCACCTTGCAGCAGATCCGAAAAAATGCGGACGAACTGGCCAGTTTGACCCATCTGTCCCTGAGCCGCATTCTGATCATACAGGCTGCCCTTTGTGTCATTTTGATATTGTTTTCACCAAACATTATTGAAATGACAGGCATGCAATATCAACAGACTTCCATTCTTCGGCTGGGGATCGTCGGAGCACTTTTCCAGTTCCTTTTCCTGGCCTGTTCCTCCCTGCTTTTGTTCTTCAATCGAAATCGCCGGTTTTTCTATCTCCAGACCCTGTTTCTGGTGCTCAATGGTGGACTGACGTTCGTAACAATGAATATGGGCGAAAAATATTTTGGATTCGGCTATTTGCTGGCCAGCCTCATCAGTGGTCTCGTGGCCTATGCCGCTCTTGACAATGCCTTGAAAAATATCAACTACACCACTTTTATGCATGCAGCGACCAATATCAGTCACAATGACTGGCTAGCGAATTGGCAGTGAGGGGCGATTGAGAGCGCGGTTCGAAAAAGTCGGAATAAAATGTCTCGCCCTCAACTGTTTTTCGGTTCGCAAGATATCTTTCCTGTTTTGCAGATATTCAATCACCAGAACCGGCAATCCGGATTGTTGCGCGAGCGACAGATATTTACCGGACCAGAACTGTTCATCCTTGCCATTCGGTTTGCCGTCTCCCTTCAGGCCGAACAAAAAATCCTCCTTGGCAACGGCACTCAATTGTTTTCGATAGTGTGAATGCCGCAGCAGGCTTTCGGCATTTTGAGGGACAATATAAAAATGGCGCTTTTTCCGGTTGGCATACTTTGCGATTCCTGAGACCAGCGAGATCATCTGTTCTTCGGCGCGCGGGTTCGTCCGGAAAGATTGATAACTGTCAATCCGATCAAGATAAACCCCGTCAAAACCGACGGCTATAATCCGATCAAGATAGTTGAAAATGATTTTCTGCCAGCGCCTGTCCCAGTATTTAACGGGGTAATTTCCGGGCCATTGCGGATTTTCCCCCATCATCCAGGGCGGTCGTTTGTTATGCCATCCGGCACGCCAGTAAAAACGGTAGTCCTCGGCCTCACCAATACTCAGATAGGCCAGAATAATCCTGCGCTTTCCATCCGGCCTGTTTTTTATTCCGGCAATGTCAGTGGCACTGAATGCCTTTTCGTCCGAGCCGTCTGCGGAATAGTCAATGACAACAAGATCGTAAAAACTTCGTGCGATGTCTGGCAGGTGGACATCCTGAAGCTGATACCCCCAGTGTCTGATATTTTTCAGCCGGGGCACCGGAAAAGGCTCGCCAATAACGGGTTGCACCTCCAGCAGCGAGCAAAAAAGAAAGAGCAGAGCTGCCAGTTCCGGTTTAAAGCAGACCCTTGCAAATTGAAGTTTGCGCATTTTACAGTCCTGATCGTCTGGCGTAGCGATATTCCCTTCCGGCAGGTTCACCCGCTCCCTCTCCACGGTTAACGTGGCTCCTGGTGTTAGCGCCGGGGGATCAGCCAACTGAAACAGTTCCCCGTTTGAGTCCGTTTTAAAACTCATTGCTTGATTATAATGAGTTTTGAATCGGACTCTAAAAAGTCGCAACTCCCGATGCTCGCATATGCGGGACCGGTTCACAATGTCACATTGTTCCTGATATTGGAATGCTTGACGAAACATATTCCTGCACCTATACAGCAAAGATCAGAGGACAGCCTGATTATTCAGTGTGTCTGGATATAAGTATGTGTGCTGATGAATGTTGTGCAGGGCTGACAGAACCGGTCGCTGATCCTTTAGGCTGTTCGTGCGTTGAATTGACGATCCTGTATTTAAACAGGGTGCACACTGACCGAAAATCGAATGGTCAAGGACATACAGGAAGTTTTTATATGAGTGTGCTGGTGACAGGTGGTGCCGGTTATATTGGCAGCCATATGGTTCTTGAATTGCTGGAAGCGGGGGAGAAGGTTGTCGTCGTTGACAATCTTTCAACCGGTTTTCGCTGGGCCGTTCCCGACGAGGCCGCGTTTGTCGAAGGTGATGCCGGTGATATCGAACTTGTCAGCAAAAGCATCAGGGATCACAATGTCAATGCGATCATTCATTTTGCCGGTTCGATTGTTGTGCCTGAATCCGTTGTTGATCCGCTCGGCTATTATTACAACAATACGGTCAATTCTCGCGCCCTGATCGAGGCTGCTGTTAAAACCGGTGTCAAACATTTTATTTTTTCCTCGACAGCGGCCGTTTATGGCATGCCTGAAACGGAGAAAGTATCCGAAGATACGCCTCTCAAGCCGATTTCACCCTACGGTTCTTCAAAACTGATGACCGAGATTATGCTTCAGGATACTGCTTTTGCCCATGATTTCAATTTTGTTGCCCTGCGTTACTTTAATGTCGCGGGGGGGGATCCGGAAGGGCGGACCGGCCAGTCAACGCCCAATGCCACCCATCTGATCAAGGTTGCCTGTCAGGCCGCTCTCGGGATGCGCTCTCATATGGAAGTTTTCGGGAGTGATTTCGATACAGATGATGGAACCGGCGTTCGGGATTATATCCATGTCAGCGACCTGGTCAGCGCGCATTCTGCCGCCTTGCAGCATTTGCGCAACGGTGGTGATAATCAGATCCTGAATTGTGGTTATGGTCGTGGTTATTCTGTGCTTGAGGTCATAGATGCCGTCAAAAAAACCTCCGGTGTTGATTTCGATGTCAGGATGTCGGAGCGACGAGCCGGTGATCCGGCGGCACTTATTGCGAGCGTTGATCTCATTCATGAGCGGCTTGACTGGCAACCTGGATTTGAGGATCTCGCCGTTATTACCCGACATGCCTATAACTGGGAAAAGCATCTGCTGGATATGAAAAAATCCGGTGAGGCAACCGGTTAGATTCTGCAATTGATTATAACGATACTGCTCTATGCCTGCCGGTCAGGCATCCGGGTTGTTGCCCGGTCCGAGACTTACCTCCTTACGATCCCGGTAATGGCAAAATTTCAGATTGCACGTGCTCGTGTAGCAAATTGATTGCCACAGGCTATCATTCATGTTATTTCTGTAATAACAGAAATTACTAATAGAACGAAATGTAATGAAGCCGATTGTCGAGAAATTTGTTCTGCATTGGGGGGAGATGGGGAGCCGCTGGGGGGTCAATCGCTCGGTGGCGCAAATTCACGGCCTGCTTTATCTGATGCAAAAGCCGATGACCGCCGATCAGATTTGCGAGGAACTCAATATTGCCCGCTCCAATGTCTCCAACAGTTTGAAGGAACTGCAAAGCCTTGGCCTTGTGCACAAGGCGCATGTGCTGGGTGACCGGCGCGACCATTTTACCGCATTGAAAGATGTGCAGGAGACGTTCAACGCCATTGTCGAAGCGCGCAAAAAGCGCGAGATCGACCCGACCCTGACACTGTTGCGCGATCTGGCAGACGAGGCGGAGCGTGAACAGACCACCGATCCGCACGTCAAACAGCAGATCAACAATATGCTGCAATTTGTCGATCAGATGTCGGATTGGTACGAGGATGTGAAGAAGGTGCCCAATGAAACCTTTATGAAAATGGTTCATATGGGCAGCAAGATCATTCGTTTTGTCGGGCGCTGAACCCGCCCGGCTTTTTTTTGACCACGAGTTTCTGTCATTACAGAAATAACAATATTTAAAGAAGGAGAAGTGACATGATGATGGTGCTTTTGTCAAGTGCAGCCGTGGCAAGCGGGGCAGGGGGCTTGTTTGCGCTTTTGCTGGCCAAACCTCTTTACGCAACACTGGGTGACAGTTGCCCAAGCGGGCGCAGTGCCATGTTCTGGGCGGTTTATTCCAGCGCTCTGCTGGTATTGGCACCGCTCATGGGTGTGCTGTTTGTGGCGGCCTATCCGCCCGTTGGTCTGTCTTCCATGGTGTTGTTTTCAAGGTCTTTGTTGCTGGGGTTGATCTGTCTGGTTTTTGCCCTGCTGGTCATTGGCCGCGTGCTGGGGCGCACGGCTTTCAAGCAGCTTGATGCCGAAATAAAGGCCGAGCTTTACAAGGTTTCAAGGCCGCAATCTGAAAAGTCATAAGGTGTAACATGCGTATTTTGATCACCGGGGCCAGCGGGTTTATTGGCCGCCATCTCGTTGAGACCTTGCGCCATAAAGGTCATGAGCTGGTGCTCATATCGCGCCGCGAACGGGGAAGATGGGGAGAGGGGGTAACGTGGCGGGTTGTGGATTTTGCTGGCGCTCAACGCCCCGAAGACTGGTTGCCGCTGCTGGCAGATGTGGATGTGGATGTGGTGGTCAATTGCGTGGGAATATTTTCCCAGACAAGGCGGCAGCGTTTTGACGACTTGCATGACAAGGCCCCGCGCGCCCTGTTTGCTGCCTGTGAACAAGCCGGGGTCGAGCTGGTCATTCAGATTTCGGCTCTGGGGACGGATGAAACGGCAAGGAGCCCCTATCACCTGTCGAAAAAACGCGCCGATGATGCGCTGGCGGCAAGCGCTCTTGATTGGGTGATCCTGCGCCCCTCTTTGATAATTGGCGACGAGGGAGTGAGCTGGCGCTTTTTTCAGGCCCTTTCCGCCCTGCCGCTGGTGCCGGTGATTGGCGACGGGCAACAAATATTGCAGCCGATCAGCATAAAAGATGTGACAAAGGCCATTTTGCTGTCGATTGAGCGAAAGGAGGCGGTCAGGCAGCGCATTGATCTGGTGGGGGGCGAACAGGTCACGCTGCGCCAATATCTGCAAAAACTGTCATGCTGGACAGGAAAAAAATCCTTTCACCCGCTTCATATCCCCTATGGTCTTGCCGGGGTGCTGGCAGGACTGGCGCCGCTGCTGGGCAAATTTCCGCTCGATCGGCAGGCGATCAAAATGCTGCGAGAGGCGCGGGCCTTTTCGGGAGAGACATGCCGCCGGGCGCTTGGTTTTTCGCCTGAAGGGCTGTCGCATGTTCTGGCGCAAAATCCGGCCAGCCGCTGTCAGCGTCGGGAAGCGCGGCAGACCTTTCTCTTTCCCCTGCTGCGCCTGTCGCTGGCCTTCATGTGGATCATGGCCGGTGTGGCCTCGCTGTTTCTGACACCGCAAGCACAAAGTCTCGCCCTGTTGCAGCGCCTTGGTCTTGAAGGCATGAGCGGGGTTTTCGCCCTTTATGGTGCAGCGCTTCTTGACATGGCTTTGGGGCTGGCGCTGCTGCTGCACTATCGGGTCCGGCAGGTCGGGCAGGTGCAGATGGTTTTGATCCTTTTCTACACGCTGGCTCTGAGTTTCGTGGCACCGCACATGTGGGCCGATCCGTTCGGCGGGCTGGCCAAAAATTTTCCCGTTCTCGTTGCCACATCACTAATGATCAGCCAAGCCGAAGGATAGCAAATATGCCTGAAGATTTCACACTTTATAATCTGCTCAAATGGTCCCATATTCTCAGCGCCTTTTTGCTGTTTGGCACCGGGCTTGGCAGTGCCTTTTACAAATATATGGCGGATCGTTCAGGCGATTTGCACGCACAGGTCATCACGGCGCGCCATGTGGTGCTGGCCGACTGGCTGTTCACCACGCCAACCGTCATCTATCAGCCCATAAGCGGCTGGCTGCTGTTGCGCGAGCTGGGCATTTCGCTAAACGAACCCTGGGTGATTCTGGCCTTTGCCCTTTATATCCTGGCCGGTCTGTGCTGGCTGCCGGTAGTCCGGCTGCAAATATTGATGCGCAATCTGGCTGATGAAGCCCTGCAAAAGGGCCAGCCCCTGCCAAAAGAATACAGGCGGCTGGCACGTTTCTGGTTCTGGCTCGGCTGGCCCGCCTTTGTCTCGCTGGTGCTGGCGGTCTGGCTGATGGTGGCCAAGCCCGACCTGTCTGTTTTGTGGAGTTGATGATGTCTCAATTGCAAAATATCTCCCTATTCGAGCAGGCCCTTGGTCCAGACTGGGCGCGGCTGGCCCCGGCGGTGCAAAAACATTATGGCCTTGCCCTCGACAGTTCGGATCATATCGAGCTTGAGGGCCGCATGTCGGTCCATTATCCGCTGCCGGCTTTTGTGCTGCTGGGCTTTGCCAGACTGTTTGGCGGGCCGGTGCTGTTGCGCGAGGAAAATATTCCTGTGCGGGTCAAAAACAGCACACGTTCCGGCAGCAAGGCGATGTTCTGGCATCGCGCCTTCAAACGGCCCGGCAAGAAGGCGGTTTTGTTTCGTTCTTTCATGGTGCATGCCGGTGGGCAAGAGATCATCGAATATGTCGGCAAACAAGGGCTGGTCAATATGGGAATCAGGATGGCGATTCGCGAAGAAGAAGAGGTGCTGATCTATGAAAGTACCGGCTACCTGCTGAAAATCGGACCCGTGAAACTCCCTGTTCCCGGCCATATATTGCTGGGTCGGGCAAGGATCGAGGAGCGGGGATTGGACGAACATCGAATTGCCATGAAATTTGGTATCAATCACCCCCTCTTGGGAAGGGTTTATTCCTATGCCGGTCTGTTTCGACTTTGTCCCCGCAGCGCGCGTTAATCGGACCAATATGTTGTGGTTTCATCTCGACAAAAAATAGGGCATACTGCCGAACGGTATCCCGCAATCATGATGGATCAAAGAGCGGAGTGACATGTTCGGATTTTTGTCCCGTTTCTGGCGCACCAGTATTATCGGCACCTTTCTGACCGGATCTTTTTTCCTGCTGCCGGTGGTGCTGACCATTTTCATCATCATCTGGCTGGTGCGCTGGATCAGGGACGCGATCGGGCCGGGGACGTTTTTCGGTGAACTCATCCTGCAAAGCGGCAAGGTACTGGTCGGGCGCGACTATCAGTATATCGCTTTTTCGCTCGGACTGCTGATTACGGTTATCGGTATCTGGATTTTGGGGCTGATCGTGCGCTCGCAGGCGCGAAAGGGGCTGGAGAACGCCTTTGATGCGGCGATGGATCGCGTGCCGTTTTTCCGCTCAATCTACAAGCCGGTGGCGCGCATTGTGCGCTTTGCTTCGGGTGAACCCAATGCCGAGGAACTGGCAGGTATGAGTGTGGTGCGCTGTCGTCTGGGAGCGCTTGACGGGGTTGAGACACTGGCCCTTCTGGCCTCGCCGCAAACCTATGTAATGGACGGGGAGCGTAGAAAACTGGTCTATTTTCCAACCTCGCCGATTCCCATGTCAGGCTATTTGCTGTTCATGCCGGAAAAAAATATCACGCCTGTCCCCAATATGCAGGTGGACCAGTTGATGAAAATATATGTTTCTCTGGGCGCGCTTGCTCCGGAGAACATGCCGTCTGAATATATTTTCACGCCAAAAACGCCTGAAGAACTCGCCGAGGCTGCAAGCGGAATTGAACATACAAACGGCGATATACCAAAAGTTTAGTCAGACCGCTGTTGCCAGGCAACAACGGCCCTTCAAAAACCGGTTTCCCGTTCCGCTTTATCGGATTGACACGCAAAATTATCTCTGCCATATCAGGAACACAATTCGGTTCCCTGCCGGTATTTGCCGACAAGGGATGAAAAGGGAACAGGGTGGAGAGCGTTTTTCGTTTCTGAATCCCTGGCTGCCCCCGCAACTGTAAGCGGTGAGCCGCTTCCATAAACCACTGAAAGGGTATCCGGCTTTTTGAAACCGGTCCGTTTTGGGAAGGTGGAAGAATGGTGTTGACCCGCAAGCCAGGAGACCTGCCGGGTTGATTTCACCCATTTTGTGCTCGGGGTGAGCGCAAAAACGGTTCCTCCGGAGCGGTGAAGTTTTGTTTCGTCGCCTGTCGGGGTATCAATGGGTCTTGTGAGTATGAAATTCCCTCATTTGATCAGGAAATCCGGTGCACCGTTATCCGGTGTGCAGTTCTCCGCAGGCGGTCTGTTTTTTCAGCTATCTCGGAGAATACAAATATGTCTCGAAAAAAAACGGCGACACTGATGCCGAAATGTGCCGGTGCGGCGCTCCTTCTCTCACTGATTGAAATATCGCCCCTGTCGGCTCAGCAGGTTACACAGCTTCCTGAAGTGGTTGTGGAAGCCAGCCAGCTTGGTGGCGTCGAAGCAAAGGCCGAAGCCAGCGGCTCGGCCTATACGGTCATTACCGCGCAACAGATCAAAGACCGGCAATATCGCCATGCTGCCGATGCCCTGCGGGCCATTCCCGGACTGCACCTTGACAGAGCCGGGGGGGCAGGGTCATTGACCGCCGTACGCATCCGCGGTGGCGAGAGCAACCACACCAGAGTGCTGATTGACGGGGTAACGGTCAATTCGGTCAGCGGTGGCGACTTTGATTTTGCCACGCTTCTGGCAGCAGATATCGAACGCATTGAAGTGTTGCGAGGGCCCCAGAGTGGCATATATGGCGGCAATGCGCTTTCCGGTGTCATTAATATCATAACCCGAAAGGGAAGCGGCAGGCCAGCGGTCTCGGCAACACTTGAGGGGGGCAGTCGTGGTAGTTATCTGGCCTCGGGAAATATTTCAACAGGAAATGATGACGGATATATCAGTCTGTCGGGAGCGGTACGCGAAACGCAGGGTTTTAACATTGCCTCTGTCGGGAGTGAGGATGATGCCAGCCGCCAGGCGACATTTTTTGCGCGCGGCGGTTATGCCTTTTCCCCCGTTTTCCGTATTGACGGCATGTTGCGTCATCAACGCAACCGCAATGACATTGACGAGGATACAGGACCCGGCTTTGGTGACAATGTTCTGGAAGATGTTGCCGGGCCGCATAACGAACGGCGACAAAACATGGGACAACTGACCGGGACGCTGAATCTGTTCGACGGCGCCTGGCTGCAAAAATTTCACGGCGAGTTTCTCGGTGATAACTTCAACAATGTGTCGAGCGTGTTTGGTAACGGTTTCAACAACGGCAACCGGACAAAATTCAGCTATCTCAGCCAGTTGAACTTCGGTTCAAACGGTATGACTCATTCCCTTAGTGGTCTTGTTGACTATACGAGCGAGAGTCTGATCAGTTCGAATATCGCCGGCGAGCGCAAACGTAATCAGACCGGCTATGTTGCGGAATATCGTCTTGGTATTATGGAACAGTTCTTTCTGTCGGCGAATGTGCGTTATGACGACAACGACAGTTTCGAAAATGCAACGACCTACAAAATCGGGGCAAGCTATCGCGAACCCTCTTTTGATGTGCGTGTTCATGGCAGTTATGGCAAGGGTATCCAGAATCCGACGCTGATTGAGCAGTTCGGTTTTTTTGGCAATTTTGCGTCCAACCCCAACCTCGTTCCGGAAGAGTCCGTCGGCTGGGATGTCGGCATTGAAAAGGGGTTTTTCAATCATAACTATGTTATTGATGTCACCTATTTCGAGGCGGACCTGACGAACGAAATTTCGGCTGACTTTTCCGTCTTTCCCTTCCGTCCTGTCAATCTTGCCGGGATCAGCCGCCGCAAGGGCGTTGAGGTTTCGGCAACAGCTCACCTGACGGACAATCTGACCATTACGGGGAATTACACCTATACCGATTCCCGTCAGCCCAACGGTCTCCCGGAATTGCGGCGACCGCGTCATTCAGCCTCTGCGGATATCACCTGGCTGTTTTCGGAAGGGAAGGGAAAGGTTAATCTGGAAGCCGTATATCGGGCTGATGTCAAGGATATCGGTCAGTTTTACGCAACTGTCGATGGCGATGACTATACGCTTGTCAACCTTGCGGCATCCTGGCAACTCTCGGATAATATGGAAATATTCGGGCGGGCTGAAAACCTGTTTGATGTGAATTACCAGGAAATAAGAGGTTTCAATTCGGCACCATTGTCCGTGTACGGGGGTGTTCGCATAAAACTTTCAGATTAAAGGGAAAGGGCAGGGAAAGTGCCATACAACTGGTTGCAGACCGTAAAAGCCATTGACGTGCTGGCGCTCTCTGTCCTGTTGTGTGTGTGCGGTGGTGCTTTTGCTGCAAAAGCACCACCGGCGCAACGTCCCGGACGCATCGTATCTCTGAACCTTTGCACCGATCAGTTGCTGATGATGCTGGTTGAACCCGAACGCATTGCAGCGGTGACATTTCTGGCCCGTGATCCGGCAAGTTCGGTGATGGTCGGGATAGCGCAAAAACTGCCGATCACCTGGGGCAAGGCCGAAGAGGTTTTGTTGCTAAAGCCCGATCTTGTTCTTGCGGGAAGCTATACATCGCGCGCGACCGTCAGCCTGTTGAAGAAACTGAAATACAGGGTTGTGGTTATCCCGCCCGCGACAGGCATCGCCGATATTGTCCGCAATATCCGTACGATCGGAAAGGCCGTTGGCGAAGAAAAGAAGGCTGAAAAACTGGTTTTGAGGCTTGGGAAACAGCTTGCCCGCTATGGATCCGATGATAAGGCCAATGCCAAAGCAAAGCGCCCTCTGGCGGCCCTCTATTTTGCCAATGGCTATTCCGCGGGTACCAACACGCTTGCAGATAGCGTTGTGCGCAAAAGCGGTTTTGCAACGCCTGGTGAGAAGCTGCCCTTTTCGGGGACGCAAAAAGTTTCCCTTGAGCAACTGCTCCTTGCCCGTCCCGATGCAATTGTTGTCGGGCAAAGAAGCTATGCTGGAACGGCTCTGGCCTATGAACTGTTTCGCCACCCGGTTTTGCGTTATCTGACAAGGCATCGACCGGCCATGGCGCTGGAGAACGCCCTGACGGTTTGTGGTACACCGGAAACAATCAGGGCCATCAGGGCACTGGCCGGATTTCGACGGCGCCATTTTGGTTCCGGGCGCACAGGGGGCGGGAATGGAGAGTAGACGGATTCCCGTACCGGTTACCAGTTACAGACTGGCGATTTTATTGCTGCTTATAGCGGTTATGGCGTTGTTTGTCCTGTCACTCCTGACAGGTGCCGTCCATCTGTCGCCGCTTCGTGTTTTGCGTGTGCTTGCCGGTTCTGATGAAACCGGGGAGGCGGTTGCTCTTGTGATCCGCGAGATACGCCTGCCACGTGCGCTGCTGGCGCTATTGATCGGTTTGACACTGGGGCTGTCAGGGGCGGCGCTTCAGGGCTGGCTGCACAACCCTCTGGCCGAGCCGGGTCTGATCGGCGTATCGGGCGGCGCGGCCCTTGGCGCGGTCATGGCCCTTTATTATGGCCTCGCAGCTTCGTTTGAATTTGCCGTTCCCCTGTGCGGGATTGCAGGCGCTCTTGTTGCGGCGACCTCGGTCTATTTGCTGGCAGGATCAAAGGGCAGTCCGCTCACCCTTATTCTTGCCGGGATAGCCATCAGTGCTTTTACCGGTGCACTGACCAGTCTGGCGCTCAACATGTCTCCCAATCCGTTCGCGGCCCTTGAAATTGTGTTCTGGCTGATGGGATCACTTGCAGACCGCAGTATGGATCATGTCAGGCTGGTAACGCCTTTTATCCTGCTTGGCGGTGTGCTTTTGCTGACTTTGGGACGCGCTCTCGATGCCATCAGTCTGGGTGAGGATGTCGCTGTTTCAATGGGCGTGGATATGAAAAAAACACAAATCCTCCTGATCGCAGGGACGGCGCTCGGGGTAGGGGCGGCAACATCAGTTTCCGGTGTGATTGGCTTTGTGGGTCTTGTGGCGCCCCATTTCATGCGACCCTTTTGCGGGGGGCGGCCCAGCCGCCTGCTGCTGCTCGCCGCTCTGGCCGGCGCATGTCTGTTGCTGGGTTCCGATATTCTTGTGCGCGTGGTAACGCCCGAGCGTGAGATGAAACTTGGTGTGTTGACCTCCCTGCTGGGGGTGCCATTCTTTATGATGCTCATTCTCAATGCGCGACGGAGAATGATGCAATGAAACTTGAAGGGCGCAATATTGTTGTCGAAAGAGGAGGACGGTGCCTGCTTGACAGGGTTTCCCTGTCTTCGTCTCCAGGTAAAATCGTTGGTCTGATCGGCCCCAATGGCGCTGGAAAATCCACATTGCTGAAAGTTATGGCGGGGTTGCTGACACCAACAGGCGGGGAAGTGCGATTTGATAAGAAAAAAATTTCAGATATATCTGTCAGGGAGCGCGCGCAAAATCTCGCTTTCCTGCCACAGGAGCATGTCGTTTACTGGCCGATAACTGTATATGATCTGGTTGCAATGGGACGTTTGCCTTATCGGCGTCCATTGCGGCTTCCCGATGCCGCGGACAGGGAGGTTGTTGATTCAGCCCTGTCGGCGATGTCGATTGAGAGTCTTGCTCACCGCGCCGCAAACGAGCTGTCTGGCGGCGAGCTTGCGCGGGTTTTGCTGGCCCGTGCGCTTGCACAAACCCCGAAAATATTGTTGGCGGATGAACCGACAGCGGGGCTGGATCCGGCCCACAAGCTGAGATTGCTGCACCATCTGTCAGCCGTCAGCAAGCAGGGGCTGTCAGTTATTCTTGTATTGCACGATCTCGGTCTGGCGGCACGATTTTGTGACAGACTTGTTCTGCTTTCAAAAGGCAGGATTTATGACGAAGGCGCGCCTCGGAAGGTTCTTGCCGCATCCGCCCTGGAGGAAGTCTATTCCATCAGGGCCAAAACCGACTGGTCCGGATCATACCCTTCAATTCTTCCTCTCGAAGTGGCGGAACCGACGCCATGAAGATGGAAAAGCAACAACAGAATGGCGGCGCAAAGGGGCATTATGCCGGTTCTGTCGGTTTTGTTTTGGCGGTTATTGCTTCTCTTTGTCTGCATGGACTTGCGGCCATCGCCATGATTTATGCCGCTCCGGCCCTTGCCCCCGAAAAGACCGATACACCTCCAAAATTCCGCATGGTCGTTGTCGATCTCATGTCCTTTCAGCAGGGTGCAAGTTCGGCGAGGAAAACACATAGCGAGATTCGCTCTGTTGCCGGAACAGAAAGCGATACTGCAAGGAAAAAGCCGGTGCCCCGGATACTTTCGAAAACCGGTAGAATGGAGGAGACGGAAAAGGCGCGACGCAAGTCGAAACCTGTTTTGAACGAACAGGAGAAACCGGCTGTTACAGAGCAGCGTCAGACGGTTCATATTGTAAAAACACCGGTTTTTGATCAACTGGCCCGTCTGGCTTCAAAGATGGCGTCATCATCCGAAAATGCAGAAAATACGGTAATTGCAAGACCGGTGAAGCGATCCGGAACAAAAACAGAAAAACGGCCTTCAGAAAAAAAGCCTGATCGACCTGGGCCAGTATCAGCTTCGCGCAAAGATCCTACCGCAGACAGAGCTGTAAAAAAACTTCCTGGTCATCAAACGAAAAAGCATGATCGTGCGTCTTCATCGGTGCAAAAAAAGAAGTCCCGCAGAAAAAAGATCACCCTCGTGAAAAAGAGCAGAGACGTTCCGGCAAAAAAGCGGAAGCGCGCTTTTGCCAAGAAGGTACGCAAGAAGGGCAAGGTTGGTGAAAAGAAGGGACGGCGCCAGCGTCACATGGCATCAAGGGGTAGGGCCGCTGGCAGGGGAATTCGCAAGAAAGGTCGCGCGAAAAACGGTCGCACACAGGGCGCCGGGTATAGCGGGGCGGGACTGAGCAATCCGCGCCCTCGATATCCGCTGGAGGCACGCAGGCGCCATCAACAGGGCCGGGTGCTGCTCAGAGTTCATGTCGGTATCAACGGACGGGCGCGTTCTGTACGGATTTCAAAATCAAGCGGATACGGTTTGCTGGACCGGGCTGCTATTGGAGCCGTGCGACGCTGGCGCTTCCGACCGGCAATGCGAAATGGCAAGGCTGTTTCGGCGACGGTTATTGTTCCCGTCAGTTTTCGCCTCGGCAGATAGTCAGCAGATTTCGCAATACAGAGAGAAAATTTGCCGGGAACCGTCAAAACGTGTTTCGCGACGACGGGCAGGAAAATGGCTCCCCGGGCAAGACTCGAACTTGCGACAAAGCGGTTAACAGCCGCTTGCTCTACCAACTGAGCTACCGGGGAATATTTGACAGACCGGTAAAAGAAACGCTGTTCCAGCCTGCGAGTGGGAAGCTATACCAGAACTCTTAATGTTTTGTCACCAATTTTTTTTACCTTTGTCAGGGCTTCCCGCTGCCTTGTATTTTTGATCTTCATTTGGTGGAAACCCTATACCGAGACATCCGGCAAATCATCTCCCTTTTCACTCAGCCAGGCGGGGACCGGCAGGTTTTTCTCGCGCAGAAAAGTCGGGTTGAACAATTTGCTCTGATATCGGGTTCCGTAATCGGCAAGAATGGTGACAATGGTTTTGTCTGGCCCAAGTTCTTCGGCCATTGCAATCGCCCCGGCAATATTGATACCGCTGGAGCCTCCGAGACACAGGCCCTCTTTTGTGACGAGGTCAAACAGGAGTGGCAAAGCCTCTGCATCCTCAAATTGCCAGGCGTGATCGATTTCAAGCCCTTCCAGGTTGGCAGTAATCCGCCCCTGACCGATCCCTTCCATTATGGATGAACCGCTCGATGCCAGTTCGCCTGTCGTGTAATAGCTGTAAAGTGCAGCTCCCATCGGGTCTGCGAGTCCTATTCTTATTTCGGGTTTCCGCTCTCTCAGGCCCAGGGCAACACCCGCCAGAGTTCCACCACTCCCGACGGCACATATGAAACCATCAACTGCCCCGCCCGTTTGCTCCATGATCTCGACAGCAGTTGTTTCGATATGAGCCTGTCGGTTGGCAAGGTTATCGAACTGGTTGGCCCATATGGCTCCGTTCACTTCGGTTTGCGCCAGTTTTTCAGCCAGTCGCCTGGAATAATGCACGAAATTATTGGGATCCTTGTAGGGAGCTGCGGGAACCTCGACGAGTTGAGCCCCCTGAAGGCGCAAGGCATCTTTCTTTTCCTGCGATTGCGTATCGGGAATAACGATAACCGTTTCAAAACCGAGGGCACGGGCAACAACAGTAAGGCCGATGCCGGTATTTCCGGCAGTTCCCTCGACAACTGTCCCGCCAGGGTGAAGTTTTCCGCGGGCAATGGCATCCCTGATGATATAAAGGGCCGCGCGATCCTTGACGGATTGGCCCGGATTGAGAAACTCGGCTTTTCCAAGGATTGTGCAACCGGTTTGTTCCGACGCCTTGCGCAATTTGATCAGCGGTGTCCGGCCAATCATGGTCAGTACGGAATCATCAATGTCAGAGTTCATGCGTCTTGCCGTCCGTCATTAAGAGTTTTTTCAATCGATAGAGATATAATGATATTCCGGAGGACCATCTGGCAACAAGGTTGCCCGAGAATCGTCCGGTTGTCACCTGAATAACGTATGCCTTTGTTGATTGGATATCGTGAGGATGGCATGTGTGGCATGGTATTTGCTGTAACTGTGCCGGAACATATGTTCGTTGTTTTTGGTGCCAACAGGAGATCCCGGTTCGGCAATTTGTGAGGTTGAAAGTGAAAAAACTGCTGATCCTTTCAGGTGTTGCGTGGTCGGGTTTTTCCCTCTACAGCACCGGCTTCAATTTGAACCTCGATTTTTGGGCTGCCTTGCTGCCCATGACCTATGCACTTAGCCTTTTATTGCTGCTAACATCGAAATAGTCCTCCTGTCCCCGCTTGCATGCGAAATGTTGAAACCAGGGCTACTGGCAGTCGAAGCCGGTTTTCGCGCTTTGCGACGGTTTGTCGGCGATGATCTGCCCACCTCTTCCTGTCAACTCTGATCGCGATCACAAAAATAGGGCTTAACAGGTGCAATTTTTCGACATATAAGAGGGAACTCTTTTGTGAATGCCGGTTCAGGTGTTCCGATTTTACTTGTCCAGCTTTATTTCGACCCATACAAAACGGAATAAGAAAACAAAGACATCCGGGAAGTTTGCTGCCGTGATCGGCAACGACCGGGACAGGCGGGTGTGGTGGAATTGGTAGACACGCCAGATTTAGGTTCTGGTGGCTATTGCCGTGGGGGTTCAAGTCCCTCCACCCGCACCAGGATTAATTCAGTCAGGAAGGTAAAGAGTGGGGCCTGCCACGGCAGCCACATTCCAGGAAAAATATGCAGGTTACCGAAAAACTCTCAGATGGTTTGAAACGCGAGTTGGAAATCATCGTCACAGCCGAGGATCTGGAAGCAAAACTTGAGGCCGAACTCAAAAAAATGAAGGGAAAGGTGCAACTCAAGGGGTTTCGCCCCGGAAAAGTGCCTCTTGATTACCTGCGGCGTCTCTATGGTAAATCCGTCATGGGTGAGATTATTCAAAGAGAGGTGAGTGAAGCCAGCGACTCCGCCTTGCAGGAGCGCAAGGAGCGTCCGGCTTTTCAGCCCCGCATCAGTATGACCGAGGATGAAAAGGAGGTTGAACAGATTCTCGATGGCAAAATGGATCTCTCCTATGTTATGTCATATGAAATTCTGCCCGATTTTGAAATGGCCGATGTTTCAAAAATAAAGGTCGAAAAACCGGTCGTCGATGTTGAGGAAAAGGAAATTGATGCCGGTATCGAGGAGCTTGTTGAAAAAAGTATCAGTTACAATCCTGTAGATCGTGCAGCAAAGGAAAAGGATCGCCTGACACTCGATTTTACAGGTATGCTTGACGGGGAAAAATTCGAGGGTGGCAGCGCCGAGGGTGCTTTTCTCGTTTTGGGTAGCAAAAGCTTTATTCCCGGTTTTGAAGAAGGGTTGCTGGGGGCAAAAGCCGGGGATAAACTCACGGTTGAAGGAGCGTTTCCGGACGACTACAGCGCTGCTCACCTGGCAGGCAAGACCGCACAGTTTGATGTCCATGTGATCGAAGTGGGAGAGCCGTCGAAACCGGAAGTCAATGACGATTTTGCCAAAACTGTCGGATTTGAAACGCTGGAAGCCCTGCGCGAAGCGGTTGCGGGCGGGATCGCTCAGGAATATGAAGGAATCGCACGCGAAAAACTGAAAAAGCAGATCATGGACGCTCTTGATGATGCACATGACTTTGAACTTCCTCCCTCTCTCGTCGATAATGAATTTGAGGGAATATTTGAACAGGTTACCCATAAAATGGGTGATGAAGGTAAAAATTTTGGAGAAGATGGCGAGGAAAGTGAAGAAGAGGCCCGGCAAAAATACAAAAAGATTGCCGAACGCAGGGTGCGTCTTGGTCTGATTTTGTCGCAAATTGCCGAAAAGAACAAAATCACGGTCACCGACAAGGAAGTGAGCGCGGCGCTCAGTGAGCGAATCCGTCAGTTTCCGGGGCAGGAACAGCAGGTTGTGGACTTCTATCAGAAGAACCCGGCTGCGGTTGCCGAAATACGTGCGCCCATGCTGGAAGAAAAAGTCGTGGACTACCTGCTGGAACTGATAGATGTCCAGGATAAAAAGGTGTCTCGTGAGGAGCTGATGGCAGAAGACGAGGACGCGTAGGTTACGAACCGCTGGAGGGTGTCGCGTTCGGGGGGGCGCAATGCCTTTTCAGGTAGCGATTCCCGATTTGCGAATGCCCTCTTCATTCCCCTGACGGGATGTCTTTTGCCAACAACCGGCCTTTTTTCATATTGTTCTGTGGGGGGAATCTGTTACTCAGACAGACAACAGGACATTTCACAGTCGATATCATCGGACGCAATTGCGTTTCGAAACATTATCCAGGGAGACAGATGATGCGCGACCCAGTAGACCTCTATATGAACACGCTCGTTCCGATGGTTGTAGAACAGACCAATCGGGGCGAGCGCTCCTATGACATATTTTCACGTCTTCTCAAGGAGCGGATCATCTTTCTTACCGGGCCTGTCGAGGACAATATGGCCATGCTGGTGACCGCCCAGTTGCTGTTTCTGGAAGCTGAAAATCCCAAAAAGGAAATTTCCATGTATATCAACTCCCCTGGAGGCGTCGTGACTTCGGGGATGGCTATTTATGATACCATGCAGTTCATACGTCCCGCCGTTTCAACGCTTTGCACAGGGCAGGCGGCTTCGATGGGCTCCCTGCTGCTTTGCGCCGGAGACAAGGACATGCGGTTTGCACTGCCCAATGCCCGGATCATGGTTCATCAGCCCTCAGGCGGTTTTCAGGGGCAGGTCAGTGATATCGAACGGCATGCCGAAGATATTGTGAAAATGAAACGGCGCCTTAACGAGACCTATGTCAAACATACCGGGAACGATTACGATACGATTGAAAAAACCCTTGATCGCGACCATTTCATGACCGCCGAGGAAGCGAAGGAGTTCGGGCTGATTGATCAGGTTTTGACGAAGCGCGAACCGGTTTCGGAAGACCAGGAAAGCTAGCAGGAACATGCGAAGCCACAACAATGTGATATTCCTGCCTCGAAATAGATGGAATTTGTTTCCATGATAAAAGTCAAGGGAACAACAGCAGAACGAAAAAAGACAGGGGAGGCTGTTAATTTCTTGCCATCATACCCGTTCAGCCTTTATGGTCTCAGGCAGACGGGATATTTCTACCCTTTGCAGGACTGTTAAGGGAATGTTGTGGTGTTTGGGTTGAAATGGCACAGGAATACCGGGCGGGGGCATGCCTCGCGGGGCATGTCAGGTCATGACCTGGTGCCGTTCAGGGCGATGGCATTTCTGCAACCGGCAAGAAACAGAACCTGTTCGGATCAACAACGGTCAGGTGATAGAAAAAGGAACGTGGAATAACATATGAGCAAATCCGGCAGCAAAGATTCCAAAAATACACTTTATTGTTCCTTTTGCGGCAAAAGCCAGCATGAAGTTCGTAAACTGATTGCCGGGCCGACGGTATTTATCTGTGATGAATGCGTTGAGCTGTGCATGGATATCATCCGTGAAGAAAACAAAAATGCCGTTGTCAAGTCCAACGGCGGCGTGCCAACGCCACTGGAGATTTGCCAGGTCCTTGATGATTACGTCATCGGGCAGGACTATGCGAAACGGGTTCTTTCCGTTGCCGTTCATAATCATTACAAGCGTCTCAATCATGCCAGCAAGAACAACGATGTTGAACTGGCCAAATCGAATATTCTCCTGGTTGGCCCGACCGGATGCGGCAAAACTTTGCTCGCTCAGACTCTGGCGCGTATTCTGGATGTGCCCTTTACAATGGCAGATGCTACCACGCTGACAGAAGCCGGCTATGTTGGAGAAGATGTCGAAAACATCATTTTGAAACTTTTGCAGGCGGCTGATTACAATGTGGACCGTGCACAGCGCGGGATCGTCTATATTGATGAAGTCGACAAGATATCGCGAAAATCGGACAATCCATCCATTACGCGCGATGTATCCGGTGAAGGCGTGCAGCAGGCCTTGCTGAAAATCATGGAAGGGACCGTTGCCAGTGTGCCACCGCAGGGGGGGCGCAAGCATCCCCAGCAGGAATTTCTACAGGTTGATACCACGAATATTCTGTTTATTTGCGGGGGGGCCTTTGCCGGGCTTGAGAAGATTATTTCCCGACGTGGCGTTAGTACCAGCATTGGCTTCGGCGCGACAGTCGAGGCCGATGATGATCGTCGTATGGGCGAAATTTTACGACAGGTTGAACCTGAAGACTTGCTTGGATTTGGTCTCATTCCCGAGTTTATCGGCCGTGTGCCGGTGTTCGCCACACTGGAAGACCTTGATGAAAATGCCCTTGTGCAGATCCTTTCCAAACCACGCAATGCCCTGGTCAAGCAGTATCAGCGCATGTTTGAGATGGAAGATGTAAAGCTGACGTTTTCGGATGACGCGTTGATCGCTATCGCGCGCCGGGCTATCGAACGCAAAACCGGGGCCCGTGGTCTGCGCTCCATTCTGGAGACAATCCTGCTTGATACCATGTTTGATCTGCCCGGGCTGGATGGAGTGGTTGAAGTCGTGATATCTCCCGATGTTGTCGAAGGGACAGCGCGGCCTCTGCGTATTTATTCAGATGCGGGAAAACGCAAGGATGATGTCGAATCAAGTGCCTGATATAAACAACACGAAACAGAATTTGCTATGGTTCAAAAACCGGGAATTGTCGGTTTCATCCCGAAAAGCAGGACTGTTGAGTTATTTTTTTATGGTAAGGGGCTTGGAATATGATGTTCCTGGCCCCACTTTGTATTCGAATATGTAACCAAACGAAATCGGCTGTTTGTCAAGGAAAGCCCCTCCTGCACCCGGTGCAGTAATATAGTCGCTATGGCAGAAACCCGGTTAAAACCAAAAGGGAAGAAGAAGTTTATGGATATTGATAATCAACCGGAACAGGATGAAGAGCAAACGATTTTTCCGGTTCTTCCCCTCCGGGATATTGTTGTGTTTCCCTATATGATTGTGCCCTTGTTCGTGGGGCGCGAGAAGTCGATAAACGCGCTCGACAAGGTTAAGGACAGCAATAAGAAAATTGTTCTGGCGGCTCAGAAAAATGCAGCGGATGATGATCCGGGATATGACGAGATCTATCAAACCGGGATTGTTGCCACTGTTTTGCAGATGCTCAAACTCCCTGACGGAACAGTCAAGGTGCTGGTCGAGGGTGGACCGCGCGCAACCATCATGAGTTATACAGACAATGAAGACTATTATGAAGCCGTTGTCGAATTTGTAGAAGAGAAAGTTGAAGGCGACAAGGAAATAGAAGCTTTGGCGCGCTCTGTCGTCACGCAATTTGAAAACTATGTCAAACTGAATAAAAAAATTGCACGCGAGGTTCTCGCAACTGTCAGTCAGATCGAGGACTATTCAAAACTTGCCGATACCATCACGTCCCATCTTTCAATCAAGATTGCCGAAAAACAGGAAATCCTTGAGATAAATGACATCAGCAAGCGCCTTGAAAAAATCTATGGTCTGATGGAAAGTGAAATTTCCGTCTTGCAGGTGGAAAAGAAGATTCGCTCCCGCGTCAAGCGTCAGATGGAAAAAACCCAGCGCGAATATTATCTCAACGAGCAGATGAAAGCCATCCAGAAAGAACTGGGGGATGGTGATGACGGGCGCGATGATATCGCCGAATTTGAGGAAAAGATCGGTAAAACCAAGCTGAGCAAGGAAGCGCGGGACAAGGCGCTGGCAGAGCTCAAGAAACTTCGCCAGATGAGTCCCATGTCAGCCGAGGCGACAGTCGTCCGCAATTATCTTGACTGGTTGCTGGGTATTCCCTGGGGCGTAAAGGGACGCATCAAGAAGGACCTGGCCGAGGCACAGAAGATTCTTGACGCCGAACATTACGGGCTGGAAAAGGTCAAGGAGCGCATCATTGAATATCTGGCCGTTCAGCAGCGCGTCAACAAGCTGAAAGGGCCTGTATTGTGCCTGGTCGGCCCTCCCGGGGTTGGCAAAACGTCACTCGGTAAATCGATAGCCAATGCAACAGGGCGCGAATTTGTTCGCATGTCGCTCGGCGGTGTGCGGGACGAAGCGGAAATTCGTGGGCACAGGCGTACCTATATCGGGTCCATGCCGGGCAAAGTCATCCAGTCGATGCGCAAGGCAAAAAAAACCAACCCGCTGTTCCTGCTTGACGAGATCGACAAGATGGGGGCCGATTTCAGGGGTGACCCTTCTTCGGCGCTGCTTGAGGTTCTCGACCCGGAACAAAACAACACATTCAGTGATCATTATCTGGAAGTGGATTATGATCTCTCCAATGTCATGTTTGTAACGACAGCCAACACGCTTAATATTCCTCCGGCACTTATGGACCGGATGGAGATAATTCGTTTGTCGGGCTATACGGAAGATGAAAAGATCGAAATCGCAAGGCAGCATCTTGTTCCTGCCCAGCAAAAGGGACATGGTTTGAAAGATGAGGAGTGGCGTGTCAGTGACGATGCTCTGCGTGACATCATCCGACTGTATACACGAGAGGCAGGTGTCCGTAACCTGGAACGTGAAATCGCCAAACTGGCCCGCAAATCCGTCAAGGAGATTTTGCTGGATGGCAAGAAGAGCATAAAGATTACGGCTAAAAACCTGCCAGACTATCTCGGCGTTCCAAAATACCGTTATGGCGAAGCCGAACGCGAAGACATGGTTGGTGTGGTAACCGGTCTGGCCTGGACGGAGGTGGGCGGAGAGTTGCTGACCATTGAGGGTGTCATGATGCCGGGAAAGGGCAACATGACGGTTACCGGCAATTTGCGTGATGTTATGAAGGAATCCATCCAGGCCGCCAACGCCTATGTCCGTTCAAGGGCCATCGACTTTGGAATTGAACCGCCGATGTTCGACAAACGCAATATTCATGTCCATGTTCCGGAGGGAGCGACGCCTAAAGACGGCCCGTCTGCCGGTGTCGCCATGACCACCGCGATCGTATCTGTCATGACAGGTATTCCCATTCGCAAGGATATTGCCATGACCGGTGAAATCACCCTGCGCGGGCGCGTGTTACCGATTGGTGGTCTAAAGGAAAAACTGCTCGCAGCCCTGCGTGGTGGAATAAAAACAGTGCTGATTCCCGAGGAAAATGCCAAGGATCTTGTCGAGATTCCTGACAATGTTAAAAACGGCCTGGAAATCATACCCGTTACCCATATTGATGAGGTTCTGAAAATTGCACTCACAAGAGAGCTTGTTCCCGTCAAATGGGAAGAAGATTCAGATGACACTTCCTCAAAAAATATCGACGAGGATGATCCGGCGAAGAATGTCCTTCCTCACTAGCCTTGAATGGCTCGCCACATTGCGGAAAATCATCTGTTTTGGCGAGCCGTCCGGGAAATCGCAGGGTTGGTGGCGTCGAATTCAGGATGTTCGGTCTGCCTCCGGCTCTGCGTTGTGCCTGTTCGGGGCAGGGGGACTAAAGACCCTATTATAAAAGTCATGCATTTGCCAACCCGGCATGGTCGGGCAAAAAGCTGTGAGGCAGCCTTTTCCCTGAAACCTGTCACAAGATGGTCTTCAAAACATGATTTTCAAGGGCTGATGATACCAAACCTTCTATTTCCACAGATAGCTTCAAAATCCCCGTTCCGGAAGACCGGAATTGTTACTAAGTCGGGAAAATAGCTTGCAATTAACCCCAAAACCCCCATGAATATGGGCTTTGACAATGTATGCGTCGAATCAGGAAAGCTAAACAGCCAACAGGAAATTCGTTATGAACAAAACAGAACTGATCGCAAGTGTTGCCGATGAGGCCAATATCTCTAAGACTGATGCAGCGGAAGCTATTGAAGCAACCTTTGCTACAATCGAAAAAACCCTGAAGAAGGGGGATGAAGTGAGAATAATCGGCTTTGGAAGCTTCCAGGTTGCTGACCGCAAGGAATCGGTCCGCCGCAACCCTTCCACTGGCAAACCCATGACCGTTCCGGCCGCGAAGGTACCCAAATTCAAAGCTGGCAAGGCCCTTCGTGAAGCCGTGAACTCCTGAGGCGATCAGGAACAATTATCGCAGAATCCGGGGCAGGCGATCCTTTCGGCTGCCCCGATGCTTTTGGAACCACCGTTTGTTATCCCGGTCATCGCAGGAACAGAAAATTGTTCGTGGGAAAAGATACCCAAGGCTTGCTATTTGGTCAGAATTGATAGTATGTTTCCGTGTTCCCGGGCGGTTAGCTCAGCTGGAAGAGCACCTCGTTTACACCGAGGGGGTCGGGAGTTCGAACCTCTCACCGCCCACCAGATATCTTCTGTTGAAGAAACCCTGAATCGGATGATTTGAGTGCTTGACTTGTTCCGATGCCTGTCATACATCGGTGCAGTTACCATTTGGAATAACACCAAGAGGGGGTGTAGCTCAGTTGGTTAGAGCGCTGGCCTGTCACGCCAGAGGTCGCGGGTTCGAGTCCCGTCACTCCCGCCAGTTTATCCTGGTTCAGGCCCTGTATTGACCTGAAAGTTTTGACTTGCCATATTTCCCGGCGTATTTTCAAGCCACCACATCGGGTTAATATCATATATTTTTTATTTCTGTGTTGGAATAACACCGGCATTATCTTTGAAGCCATCAATACCGGACGCCTGTGCAGAGGCTTTCCCGGGCAAAGAGGCCGCGGAAATCGATGCCCCTGATGGCAGATTTGCCATAACACATTCCCTGCCTGCACATCCTGTTCGGATGCTATTTGTGCGCATCGGGAATGACAACATCTGTATTCTGTCCGACAGCATGGCGTTTCAGCAAACGAATATCAAGAGGTTTGAAACGAACGGCACGGGTCTGCGAATGAGGATTAACATTCGCAAGAATGGTCCGTAGTCTTGCTTTATATGTTTTTCCGTCAAGGCTGAAATCTACAGTCTGCCCCGGTTTCATGAAATGAATATATCTCACCGGAATATCGACTTCTATTTCGAGGGAATTGTCGTCAACAAGTTCGATGATATGCGGGTCCTCCGGGATCACGAAAGCTCCTTCCTGTGTGAAAAGGCGCGTGATGATGCCGTCATAGGGAGCGCGAACTGTCGATAGTTTGATATCCAGTTTTTTTCGTGCAACATTGGCTTCCTGGATCACGACCTGTGCTCGGGCAGCCAATACCCCGGCTTTTTCTATTGTTAAATTCAGGGCAGCTTCTTCATAGGTCGCTGAACGAAAGGCCGATGTCCTTTTAAGCTTCTTTTGACGTGTATATATTTTCTCTTTGAGACTTTCTCTGGCAATCGCGATTTTCAGTTTCGCACGTGCGGCAGCCAGTTCTCCTTCTGCTCTGGCAACATCCTGGAGGAGCTGGGACGTATCAAAAACGGCGAGCACATCACCTTTTTTGACCTTGTCACCAACTCTGACACGCAGCTCCCTGACAAGACCGGGAACCTGCGTGGAGACCTTTCCACTACGCCAGGCGACGATCCGTCCGACAATGGTTTCCCCCTCTTGCGCATTGGCACAGGGGACTGGAACCAGTACCAGAAAAGAGAATGCCAACAAGACCAGGGTCGATTGAACTGGAATGTATCCGCGAGTGGAGTTTCTGGATTTCATATTTTTATCCTGCCTGAAGTTTGTTTCGAGGGGCTTTCGGAGAGCATTTATCAATAAACCCGTCCGGAATGCCGCCATTGCTTTTGTTCTCTTCTCGTCCGGTCCGGACAATCCAATGCGTGATATTGCCATCTTCCCGGGACATGAAAGGTCGCTTGTAAATCCTGCATGGCTGACCCTGAAGACAGATTGCGAGGAGGCAGGCGAAAAGGCCATGCCGGCTTTATCAGATCCTTTTTATGTACGCTTGGCACATATGCTGACAGTGATGGTGTTTCAGGCATCGGGTATGTCATGACAGTTTGGCAACTCGTTTTTCCGGGCGGCGGGAGAATAACGGTAGGAAACGACTTGCTTGTCCGTCAATCTTAAGCCCCACCGGAATTATTTTATCTGATAGCGGGCCTGAGACATATGCCCCTCGGGATCTTTAACCGTGACAATGATGCGTGAACCGGGAGCTGTCTCGACAGGCCTGGTGCTTTTAAGCCTGTTTCCTCCCGCTGCATTGAGTGTGATCGGTCCCTGGCGCCCCTGTGCACCAAGTACCATAACTGTTGCGGAAAAGCCTTTGGCGGGTATGGCGTGACCATTGTGATTGCTCATGTAAAGGGTAATCATTCCGTCACTGGTGACGAGTTCCCCGTAGTGGTCGTGCAGCTCCATCACAACACCACCATGAGACTGTTTGAATGTATGTTTTGCGTGCTTGCCATTTTTTTTATCATGTCCCTCATGGGGCGCGCCTTCATGTTCTCCGTGTTTATGGGAACCTTTGTGTTCATCTTCCTTGTGCCGGTGGCCATCTTCATGACTGTGTCCCTTCATATGATCATGCTCCTTCTGTGCCCGAACGGCACCCGGTGCATTGAGGACAAGAGTTGTGGCAGACAACAGAACTGCGAGCGACCAGAGTGTTTTTGTCATGTTTTTTCTCCTTGACGGGTATGATGGGTTTACGGGTTATTAACCAGGGATTCCTGAGCACTTCTGCGGTGCACGAGGCGATACAGAACAGGCAGTACAAAAAGGGTGAGCAGGGTAGACGAAAGGATACCACCGATAACAACGGTCGCCAGCGGGCGCTGCACTTCTGCGCCGGCACCAGTGGCCAGGGCCATGGGAACAAAGCCAAGCGAAGCGACAAGGGCTGTCATAAGTACAGGACGCATCCGCTGCATGGCCCCTTCAAAAATGGCCTTGTCGAGATCCAGCCCCTCCTCTCGGATCAGATTGTTTATAAAGGAGATGATAACCAGACCGTTGAGAACGGCAACACCGGACAGGGCAATAAACCCGATTCCCGCCGAGATTGACAAAGGTATACCCCGCAAGGCCAACGCAGCCACCCCGCCTGTGAGGGCCAGGGGTACCCCGGAAAAGACGATCAGCGCGTCCTTGATGGTACCAAGGGAGGTGAAGAGCAAAAAGAAAATGAGAGTGAGCGCCACCGGCACCACAACAGCAAGGGTGCGAGAGGCGGAGATAAGTTGCTCGAATTGTCCCCCCCAGGCCACCCAGTATCCCGGGGGCAGTTTGATCTGTTTGTCAATCACCTTTTGCGCTTCCGAGACAAAACCGCCAAGGTCACGTTCTCTGACATTGGCTGATACAACAATGCGCCGCTTGGAGTTTTCGCGGCTGATCTGGTTGGGGCCGGGAGCCATGACAATGGTAGCGACATCGGCGAGCTGGATGAAGCGCGGCATTTTGCCTTCCGACGTGGCATAGAGCTTTGCCACCATCGTTTTGTCCGCATCATCTTGCAGCGGGGGAAGCGGAATGCGCAGGTTGCGCATGGCATCTATATCGGTTCGCAACCTTTCCGGCAATCGAACGATTATATCAAAGCGTCTATCGCCCTCGAACAATGTGCCGGCGCGTTTGCCTCCCACGGCAGTCTCGATATTTTCCTGCACATCGGCAACAGACAGACCAAAGCGGGACAATTTGCCCCGGTCCAGATTGACAGTCAGGAAGGGCAGGCCGGAAACACGTTCTACACGCACATCTGCTGCGCCGGGGATTTCCCTCATGACGGCGGCCACCTGATTGGCTGTCTTCAGCAGCTGTTCGAGATCATCACCAAATATCTTGACGCCAATATCAGCCTTGACTCCGGCAATCAGTTCATTAAAGCGCAGTTGAATGGGTTGTGAAATCTCGTAATTGCTGCCCGGAATTTCAAGAGCGGCCCGTTGAATCTCCCTGACCACTTCCGCTTTGGGTTTTCCGGGGTCGGGCCATGCCTTGCGTGGCTTCAGCATGACATAACCATCGGAAATGGATGGTGGCATGGGATCTGTAGCGACTTCAGAAGTGCCGGTGCGGGCAAAGCTTTCCCTGACCTCCGGGATTTTCGCCAGTCTTTTTTCCAGCATGCGCTGCATTTCAACCGATTGCGTCAGGCTGGTGCCAGGACCACGCAGAGCCTGAACAGCGACATCACCTTCATCAAGCTGCGGAACAAATTCGGTACCCAGTTTGGAAGCCAGCAGACCGGACAGGCCAAGCAGCACGAATGTTGCTGTAAGCACAACAGGCATATTGGCCAATGCCGCCTTGAGGGCGGGGCGGTAAAGACCACGGGCACCACGCACCATCAGATTGTCTTTTTCGGCTACCTTGCCTGTCACCAGCAGGGCAACAGCAGCGGGTACGAACGTCACCGACAGGATCATTGCTCCAATCAGCGCCATCACCACGGTCAGCGCCATGGGAGTAAACATCTTTCCTTCAACTCCCGTCAGAGTGAGGATCGGCAAATAGACCACCATGATGATGAAAGACCCAAAAAGGCTGGGGACGACGACTTGTAATGTGGCTTCCCGAACAATGGAAAAACGCTCTTGCAGATACAGCAGGCGGCCTTTTTCATGCTGCTTTTCCGCCAGCAGTCGCAGGCAGTTTTCCACCACAATGATGGCGCCATCAATGATGATACCAAAATCGATGGCCCCGAGGCTCATGAGATTGGCCGATATTCTGTATTGTGTCATACCGGAAATGGCGAACAGCATGGACAGGGGAATCATCAATGCGGCAATCAGTGCGGCGCGAAAGTTGCCAAGAAACAGAAACAGGATGATGATGACCAGCGCTGCCCCCTCCATCAGGTTTGTTTCAACGGTTGAGATCGTCTTGTTTACGAGATGGGTTCGATCATAAACTGTACGAATGAGAATGCCTTCCGGCAGGCTTTTTTTGATTTTCTGCAAACGCTCGTGGACCCGCTTTGAAACCGCGCGGGAATTCTCGCCCAGCAACATGACGGCGGTCGCCAGCACGACTTCACGACCATTATAGGTGCCGGCGCCGGTGCGCAATTCATGGCCTATCTCGACCTCCGCGACATCTTTTATGCGGACCGGCGTTCCAGCATGGGAACCAATCGGAATATCGAGCAAATCCTTTATCCCGCCAACCTGTCCGGGAGAACGCACCAGATATTGTTCACCATTGCGCTCGATATAGCCCGCCCCCACATTGCTGTTGTTGCGGTTGACGGCACGCAACAGGTCATGAAGAGTCAGTCCAAAGGCTGTCAGCTTTTCCGGATCAGGCAAAATGTGATATTGCTTGTTGTAGCCACCAATGGCGTTGATCTCCACGACCCCCTGAACCGTGCGCATTTGCGGTTTGACCACCCAGTCATGCAGGGTGCGCAAATCCGTAGGCGTATAGGGTGAGCCGTCTTTCTTGCGTGCACCGGGCAGGGCTTCGACCGTGTAAAAATAGATTTCTCCCAGTCCGGTCGATATGGGCCCCATTTCCACCTCGATGCCATCTGGCAGCTGATCACGTACTTGCTGAATACGCTCATTGACAAGCTGGCGGGCCAGATAAATGTCGGTACCGTCCTTGAAAACAATGGTTACCTGTGACAGGCCATAACGCGACAGGGAGCGTGTATAATCAAGCTTTGGCAAGCCACCCAGAGATGTTTCTATGGGAAAGGTGATGCGCTGTTCGACCTGAAGAGGTGAATAACCCGGTGCATTGGTATTGATCTGCACCTGCACGTTGGTGATGTCGGGAACTGCATCAATGGGGAGCCTGATAAAATTGTAGATCCCCAGTCCGGCCATCGCGATAGCCAGAAAGATTACCAGAAATCGTTGCGTGACAGAAAATGAAACGAGATGACCCAGCATGGAAAGGCTCCTTTAGTGAGAGTGGGCTGCCATGCCTTTCGACAGTTCGGCTTTCAGTATGAAACTGTTGTCGGCGACATAGGTTTGACCGGGCAAAATGCCGAAATAGATTTCGGTAAAACGACCATCTGTCGGTCCCAGTTCCACATTCCTCGCGACAAAATGTCTGAGGTTTTGCGGTTCTTCATCATGGTCATGCTTGTCCTCGCTACTCGTACCGTGGGCTTTTTCCTTTTTCCTGTGTTCATCGTGATCATCATGTTTCTTGTGGCTGTCGTTCTCTCCCTTACGCTCCACAAAGACAACCGGTTTGCCATCAAGAAACTGAATGGCGCTGTTACGCACTGCGACAAAGGCTTTTTGTTCGCCAATCCTTACCTTGCCGGTGACAAACAGCCCCGGGCGCAAGGAGCCGTCAGGATTGTCAACAATGGCGCGCGCCAGCATGCTTTGCGTATCAGCCATGCCAATCGGAGAAATATAGGCAATTTTCGCCATGACCGAGGGGCCTCCGGAAGACAGGGAAATTTCGACAGGTTGATGAAGTCGCAGTTTATTAAAGTCGCGGGCGAACACCCGAAAATCCACCCAGACTGTGCGCAGGTCGGCGATCACCATCAGTTTGTCATTTCGTTCCACATGCTCACCAAGCCCAACGCGTCGGGAAATAACAGTTCCATCAATGGCCGAATTGACGACATAGCGTTTCAGATCCTTGTCACCCTCTATGGAAACAAGAATATCACCGCGCCTGACCGTACTGCCCAATTGTTTGGTGATGCGGCGAACGACACCGGGAAAACGCGGGCTTACCTGTACAACACGCTCCTCATTCGGGGTGATGATGCCGTTCAGGGTCAAATGAGGATGCAAGGTACGAGAACTCGCGGTCGCAAGACCAAGATGGGCATTTTTAAAACTTGCGCTGTTAAAGGTGACGCTGCGTTCCGCATTACCGCTCTCGTGCTCTTCATGCCCCCCATGTCCGCCTCCTCCCTCACTATGTCCCCCGTGTCCTTCCCGAGACGGAGGTCTGGCAGCTTCGATGGAATTGATAAACACCGCACCAAACAGTCCTGTGGCCAGAATAGCGCCAATCATGCCAAACTGTGTCACGACCCTGAACACTCGTCGGGCAAACCGATTCCGGTGTGTTGTCTCTGATGCAGCAGGTGGCGCAAGTTTTATGTTCGATTTTGCAGAGGCGGACCTGTTGCCGCGCTCCTTGTCGTTATGGGACATGGATTGTGCCTGTTCTTGTCGTTGTCAGAAAGAGAAGAGAGGGGGCTCTTTTCAACAAAAGAGGACCTGTGGAAGCGGGCGACAAAGAGGCGTTTCAGAGCAAGAGACAATTGTGTCAGTTCAGACGCAATAATGCAGTCGCGCAGATCGCCCTTTATACGAAAAACTGTTTCCTGTCGGGTCATTTGGAAAAAAGCCGGCAGAACCCGCTAGACGGTTTCCCGGGGAAAAACGCGAGGAGGACGTTCAAGAGCAGTGAGACCTGCATTCCGAAATGTCTGGCCGCGCCTGGCCTGTTTCAACATAAAGACAGTCAGGTTATCGAAGGTATTGTCCACGGGCAGCAGAAAGTGGGAAGTTTTATCGCAGGTCTCGCAATGGACATGAACGTAAGAACCATCGCGATTAACATCCCCGGTTTGCAGTTCGCTCCCATCATCTCCAATAGTCGGGAGACTTGCGACTGTCGGTTGCTGGTTTGTGAATTGAGGAAGAGCAACGACTGAATGGTCGAGCAGATCGAATTGCGCATGGGCAAGCGGGTGGAAGAGGCTAACCAGAAAACTTGCCAGCAGTAACAATGAGGTCAGCTTTTGAAGTGCCATGCCATTCTTTCGAAGGGGAAGAATAAATTTCAGGTCCACTTGAACATCAAAAGTCAGGACCTGTCAAGCACCCGGTGTCTGTGTTGTTAAAGACCTGGATTGACAGTGCGGTTTGATTGCGCGACAGGACAGGAGCCTGTCGGTTTGTCTTTCAAATGCGGGTTTATAATAAAATAATGTTTTTCAATGTGATAAAATTTATCGGGGAAAATCCGACCTTTCCGAAGGGACACCGGAATGCTGCAATCCGCTGCACGGAGGTGAATTCCTTCACTCCTGTCAATTTATTCTCCCGCTAACAGGGATCAACTGCCACTCAATGAGGGGCGGGAATAATCTGTTCCCTTTCAGGTCATTATATCACTGTGACAATCCCGCCTGCGATATAATATTACACGATTGGGCTTGAAAACAGGATCAATATTGCGCTAAACCCTCAAGCTGCTACTGCTGAAACCACATCTACGTATTTTGCCGAATAAGCGGCAAACTGTTTTGAATGGTTGCCGGAAAAAACGGGCATACAGCAAGAAGCACACAAAAAGGGGATTTCGGTTTGGCCCGGAATCGTTCAATTCCGGATTTGATGACCAGGGGGCAGCAGGGACAAATCATGAATGAGCTTCTATCCGGCTATCTGCCGGTTCTCATCTTTTCGGCCATCGGGGGCATTATCGCACTTGTATTGTTTGTCGTTCCGTTTCTCATCGCACCGGGTAAAGCCGATAGCGAGAAGATCTCGGCCTATGAGTGTGGCTTCAACCCGTTTGACGATGCGCGCATGAAGTTTGATGTGCGTTTTTATCTGCTGGCCATTCTGTTTATCATCTTCGACCTTGAAGCGGCCTATCTGTTTCCGTGGGCCGTGTCATTCAGGGAAAATGGTGCACTTGGCTACTGGACCATGATGGTTTTTATCGCCGAACTGGTTATCGGTTTCATCTATGCATGGCGCAAGGGAGCTCTGGAATGGGATTGATCGTACCTCCTGTATATGGACCTTTGAAAGAGGGAGATGGCGCTTCCTCATCCATTCGGACAACCAGTCACAATGATCCTTTTTTCAACCATGTAAACAGCGAGCTTGCAGACAAGGGATTTCTTGTCACCAGTGCAAACCACGTGATTAACTGGGCCCGGACCGGCTCCCTGATGTGGATGACTTTCGGTTTGGCCTGTTGTGCCGTGGAGATGATCCAGGCCGCCATGCCGCGCTATGATCTTGAACGTTTCGGTTTTGCCCCCCGCGCCAGCCCGCGCCAGTCTGATGTCATCATTGTCGCCGGTACGCTGACCAACAAGATGGCCCCGGCCATACGCAAGGTTTATGACCAGATGCCTGAACCGCGTTATGTGATTTCAATGGGCAGTTGCGCCAATGGAGGGGGATATTATCACTACTCCTATTCTGTTGTGCGGGGCTGTGATCGTGTGCTTCCTGTCGATGTCTATGTACCAGGGTGCCCTCCGACCGCCGAGGCGCTTGTTTATGGTGTCCTGTTGTTGCAAAAGAAAATTCGCCGCACCGGCACAATCATACGCTGATCGGGACCATATCGGACAAAGCCATGCTAGAGACAAAAAAAGAACTGGTCAGCCATTTGAAAGAGGCGCTCGGGAACGCTGTTCTGGACACTGTGATCGCTTTTGACGAGTTAACCGTTGTTGTTGATAAAGAACAGTTGCTGGAAACGCTTAAATTTCTGAGGGATGACCCGCGCAACCAGTTTACAATTCTCGTTGATGTTTGCGGGGTGGATTATCCCGGAAGAACGTCCCGCTTTGAGGTCGTCTATCACCTGCTCAGTCCGACACAGAACGAACGTATCCGGGTCAAGGTCACGACAGATGAAAATACGCCGGTTGAAAGTTGTACCGAAATCTTTCCTGCCGCTGGCTGGTATGAAAGGGAGGCCTATGATCTTTATGGCATCCTGTTTAACAATCATCCCGATCTGAGGCGGATTCTTACTGACTACGGTTTTTCCGGTCACCCCTTGCGCAAGGATTTCCCGCTAACCGGCTACGTCGAGGTGCGTTACGATGAGGAACTGAAGCGGGTGGTTTATGAACCGGTCAAACTGACGCAGGAATTTCGCCGTTTTGACAATCTTTCCCCCTGGGAAGGCGCATCGGGCGTACTGCCTGGCGATGAGAAGGCGACACAGGACGTTGATACAGAGGGCTCGTGAGCGGAAAGCTGGTATCAGGGTGATGACGTTATGAAAAGGTGTGGAAGCAGGAACGAACAATGAGCGAAAAACAGATACGGAATTTTATGCTCAATTTTGGCCCGCAGCATCCATCCGCGCACGGCGTTTTGCGTCTGGTGCTTGAACTCGACGGCGAGGTTGTTGAAAGGGCCGATCCGCACATCGGTCTGCTTCATCGCGGCACAGAAAAACTGATTGAACACAAAACATATATGCAGGCCGTGCCCTATTTTGACAGGCTTGACTATGTTGCCCCGATGAATCAGGAGCACGCCTTTTGTCTGGCGGCGGAAAAATTACTTGAACTTGATGTTCCACGTCGTGGTCAGATTATTCGGGTGCTTTATTCCGAAATCGGGCGCATACTCAATCACCTGCTAAATGTTACTTCTATGGCGCTGGATATCGGCGCCCTGACGCCCCCCCTGTGGGGCTGGGAAGAACGTGAAAAACTGATGATCTTTTATGAACGGGCCTCGGGAGCTCGCCTGCATGCCAACTATTTTCGTATCGGTGGTGTGCATCAGGACCTGACGGACAGTCTGATCGACGACATCGAGGCCTTTTGCGATCCTTTTTTGTCTGTCTGTGATGATATCGAGGGATTGCTGACAGACAATCGTATCTTTAAACAGCGTAATGTGGATATTGGTGTTTTCAATCTGGAAGATGCCATGTCCCGCGGTTTTTCCGGCGTGATGTTGCGCAGTGCCGGTGCCGCCTGGGATCTGCGCAAGGCACAACCCTATGACTGTTACGCCGAAATGGAATTTGATGTGCCCGTTGGCAAAAATGGTGACTGCTATGATCGCTATCTGATCCGCATGGAAGAGATGCGCCAGGCGGTCAAAATCATCAGGCAGTGTTGCGAGTTGTTGCGCACCGAAAAAGGCCCCGTCAGTGTGACGGACGGGCGAACGGCTGTTCCGTCACGCGCCAGCATGAAACAGAGCATGGAAAGTCTGATCCACCATTTCAAGGTTCATACAGAAGGGTTCAGGGTTCCGGCAGGCGAGGTTTATTCGGCTGTTGAAGCTCCCAAGGGTGAGTTCGGGGTATATCTTGTTTCCGATGGTTCGAACAAACCCTATCGCTGTAAAATCCGGGCGCCCGGATATGCCCATCTGCAAGCAACAGAATTCATCAGCAAGGGGCATATGCTCGCCGATGTGGCCGCCATAATCGGAACCCTTGATGTTGTATTCGGGGAGATTGATCGATGAGTGTGAGACCCGTTGCCGCCGATCAGCCGGAAAGCTTTGCTTTTACAGAACCCAACCTCACGTGGGCGAAACAGCAAATCGAAAAATATCCGCAAGGCCGTCAGGCTTCTGCTGTCATACCGCTGCTTTGGCGTGCCCAGCAGCAAAATGGCGGCTGGTTGCCACAGGCCGCAATCGAATATATTGCCGAACTGCTGGATATGGCGCCAATCCGGGTGATGGAAGTCGCAACCTTCTATACCATGTTCAACCTGGCGCCAGTGGGTAAATATTTTATCCAGCTATGCGGCACAACGCCCTGCCTGTTGCGAGGTTCCGATGCGCTGGTGGAGGTCCTGAAAAAACGCATAGGGGAGCAGAATCAGGTGAGTGAAGACGGACTGTTTTCCTGGCTTGAAGTGGAATGTCTGGGTGCCTGTGCAAACGCCCCGATGGTTCAGATCAATAATGATTATTTTGAAGATCTCGATGCCGGGAAACTTCAGTCCCTTCTTGACGACCTTGAGGCGGGTCGCGATGTCACGCCGGGGCCGCAAAACGGCCGCTCCTGTTCCTGTCCTGAAGGAGGTCCCACAAGCTTGACAGACAGCTCGCTCTATACCGGATCCGATGACAGGGAAGCCCCCGCTGTTGCAGCCATGAACGCTGAAAGTCTTGCCAATGGCGAAGGGCATGAAGTGCCCCGGGTTGCTCGGGAGGATAAAGCCGAAACGGTCCTTGCCACATTTGACAATGAAAAAGAGAAAGCTGTGGAGGAAACCGGCAGTGATGCGCCAACGGATGAATTTGCTCCTGCTGCTTCTGACAATGCAAAGCCTATAGGTTTGCCAGAGCCGCGAGAAGGTGGCGCTGATGATCTCAAGAAGATAAGTGGTGTTGGTCCAAAGCTTGAGGAAACGCTCAACAGTCTCGGTATATATCATTTTGACCAGATTGCCGGATGGAACCGCGACAATGTCGCCTGGGTCGATAATTTTCTCAGTTTCAAAGGCAGGATAGACCGGGAAAACTGGATTGAGCAGGCTGGTAATCTGGCGAAGGCGGTCGAGATAAAGACATTGACTGATGATAGCAGGGGGGATGACTAATGCTCTCTGACAAGGACCGGATTTTTACCAATCTTTACGGCCTGCGCGACAGTGGTCTTGCCGGGGCCCGGGCGCGCGGCGCGTGGGATGGAACAAAAAAGCTGCTGGAAATGGGCGAGGACCGGATTATTGACGAAGTCAAGGCGTCCGGATTGCGCGGGCGCGGTGGCGCCGGTTTCCCGACCGGGCTGAAATGGTCCTTCATGCCCAAAGAATCCGACGGTCGCCCTCATTATCTGGTCATCAATGCCGATGAATCGGAGCCGGGAACATGCAAGGACCGCGAGATCATGCGCAATGATCCGCAATTGCTGATTGAGGGGGCTCTGCTGGCCGGTTTTGCCATGCGGGCCAACACGGCCTATATCTATATTCGTGGCGAGTTCATCCGTGAGCGTGAGCGTTTGCAGGCCGCCATTGACGAAGCCTATGAGGCCAAACTCATTGGCAAGGACAATGTGCACGGCTATCCGTTTGATCTTTATGTGCAGCAGGGGGCCGGGGCCTATATTTGCGGCGAGGAAACGGCACTGCTGGAAAGCCTTGAAGGTCGCAAGGGCATGCCGCGTCTGAAGCCGCCTTTTCCCGCCAATATGGGGCTTTATGGCGCGCCAACCACCGTCAACAATGTCGAATCCATAGCTGTTGTACCTGAAATTTTGCGGCGGGGCAGCGGTTGGTTCGCGGGACTTGGCAAACCCAACAATGCCGGGACCAAACTGTTTTCCATTTCCGGGCATGTCAACAATCCCTGCAATGTGGAAGAGGAAATGGGAATTCCCCTGCGAGAACTGCTGGAAAAACATGCGGGCGGTGTACGCGGCGGCTGGGAAAATCTGCTGGCGGTGATTCCCGGTGGCTCATCGGTTCCCTGTGTGCCGGCAAATCAGTGTCAGGAACTGGCGATGGATTTTGACAGATTGCTGGAAGTCAAATCGGGGCTCGGGACTGCGGCAGTGATCGTTATGGACAAAACGACCGACATAATTCGCGCCATTGCCCGACTGTCCTATTTCTACAAGCATGAGAGCTGCGGGCAGTGCACCCCCTGCCGTGAGGGCACAGGCTGGATGTGGCGCGTGCTGGAGCGCATGGTCAGAGGGGAAGCGGAAAAGAGCGAAATCGACATGCTGTTCGATGTCTCCAAACAGATTGAAGGACACACGATTTGTGCACTTGGTGATGCGGCCGCCTGGCCTGTACAGGGGCTGATCCGTCATTTTCGACCTGTGATCGAGCAACGTATTGACGAATTTACGGCCAATCCGAACCCGCAAGGGGCGGTGAGGGCTGCGGAGTGATTGGAACGGGGGCCGATATGGGCCCCAGCAAGGGCGAGTGGATATGCCGAAACTGATCATTGATGGTGAAGAAATAGAGGTAGAGGACGGACTCACCCTGTTGCAGGCCTGCGAACAGGCGGGCCGCGAGATCCCGCGTTTTTGCTATCACGAACGGCTGTCAATTGCCGGCAATTGCCGAATGTGCCTCGTCGAGGTCAAGGGCATGCCCAAGCTTGCCGCTTCCTGTGCACTCGGTGTCAATGATCTGCGACCGGGACCGGAAGGGCAGCCTCCGGAGATTCTGACCGGTTCACCCGCAGTGCAAAAGGCGCGTGAAGGGACAATGGAGTTTTTACTCATCAACCATCCGCTCGACTGTCCCATATGCGACCAGGGGGGCGAGTGCGATTTGCAGGATCAGGCCGTTGCTTTTGGCACCGGCAGCAGCCGCTTCGAAGAAAACAAAAGAGCCATTGAGGATCGCAACATATCCCCGCTGATCAAAACGATCATGACGCGGTGTATCTCCTGCACACGCTGCGTGCGTTTTATGACCGAGATTGCCGGGGTCGAGGAGATCGGCCAGATCGGTCGCGGCGAAAGTGCCGAAATTACAACCTATCTTGATCGCGGAATATTGTCCGAACTCTCCGGCAATGTTGTTGATGTTTGTCCCGTTGGCGCCCTGACCCACCGCCCGACAGCCTTCATCGCCCGCCCCTGGGAGATGAAAAAAACCGAAACCATCGATGTCATGGATGCGCAGGGCGCAAATATCAGGGTTGATTCGCGGGGCGGAAACGTATTGCGCATTCTGCCTCTGGAAAATGACGATATCAACGAGGAATGGATCACCGACAAGGCCCGTTTTGTCACAGACGGATTGAAGAGCCAGCGCCTTGATCGACCCTATATAAGAGAAAACGGCAAATTGCGACCAGCAAGCTGGGACGAGGCTTTTGAAACCATTTGCAGTCGTATGAGCGGGGTAGATGGTACACGCATCGCGGCGATTGCCGGTGACCTTGCTGCTGTTGAGGAAAGTTTTGCATTGAAGATGCTGTTCGAAAGTCTGGGCAGCACCAATCTGGATTGTCGCCCCGAAGGAAACAGGCTCGATGCCAGCGCAGGACGCGCCGGCTATCTGTTTAATACAACAATTGCCGGTATCGATGAAGCCGATGCCATTTTGCTGATTGGCACGAACACGCGGACGGAAGCCGCTGTCCTCAATGCCCGGATCAGACGCGGTGTATATGATGGCCAAAAACAGGTCGGTCTGGTCGGCGCCAGAGTTGATCTCACCTATGAATATGAATATCTGGGCGATGGTCCCCGAATACTGGCGGAAATGCTGGAAGGCAGCGTTCCCTTTGCCGGAACATTGCGAACGGCCAGCAGACCGATGCTGGTAATTGGCGAAGGTGCATTGTCCCGGCCGGATGGCCAGGCCGTTCTTGCCCTTGCTGCCCGCCTCGCCAATGATGTTGGCATGATCAGGGAAGAGGAGGGCTGGAACGGATTTAACGTATTGCATACAGCCGCAGGGCGAACAGGCGCTCTGGATATCGGTTTCCTGCCTGGAGAAAACGGACTGGATACGGGACAAATCCTGGAAGCCGTCGAAAACGGTAATATGGATGTTGTTTATCTCCTCGGGGCTGACGAGATACCCGTCGAGCGCCTGTCCGGAAGTTTTGTTATTTATCAGGGCAGTCACGGGGATCGGGGCGCCGCTGTTGCTGATGTCATTCTTCCCGGCGCCACATGGTGCGAGAAAGCGGCCACCTGGGTCAATTTTGAAGGGCGGCCTCAAATGACCTCCCGGGCCGTGTTCCCTCCAGGTGATGCACACGAGGATTGGACTATCATTCGCGCGCTTTCGGAGCGACTTGGCAAGACATTGCCTTTTGACAACGTAATGGAATTGCGTGGTGCGTTATACAAGCGGGTCCCTGGCATGGCTGCTTTGGGAGAGATACGAAAAGAACCGGTTGCCGAACTGGTCGATAAGGGGCGTGAAGCCATTCGCGTTCAGCCCATGCCGTTTGATGTTGCCATAGACGATTTCTATCAGACCAATGCCATTGCAAGGGCCTCTGCCATCATGGCCGAGATGAGCGCACTCAAGCACGAATCAAAACGGGTCGGGACCCCGATTGAAAAGGGGGCTGTGAAAGCTGATGCCTGATTTTTTCTGGACAACGATCTGGCCGTGGATCATATGGACACCTGTTCTGACGACAATACAGTCGCTTGCCATTCTGGTGCCGCTGCTGGTCATGATTGCCTATATCATTTATGCGGATCGCAAGATCTGGGCTGCCGTGCAATTGCGACGCGGGCCCAACGTGGTTGGTCCCTGGGGCCTGCTGCAAAGTTTTGCCGATATGGCGAAATTCCTGTTCAAGGAACCGATCATACCCTCGGGATCAAACAAGATCCTGTTTTTGCTGGCCCCCCTCATCACCGCTTTTGTGACCATAGCTGTCTGGGCTGTTGTGCCGGTTGGAGCGGGATGGCCTGCCGATGAAAACAGCAGCTGGGTGGTTGCCAATCTTAATGTGGGTATCTTGTACGTGCTGGCCATTTCCTCGCTGGAAGTTTATGGCATCATAATCGGCGGCTGGGCTTCCAATTCAAAATATCCCTTTCTGAGTGCCCTGCGTTCCGCCGGACAGATGATTTCCTATGAGGTCTCAATCGGTTTCGTTATTGTCACTGTTTTGTTATGCGTTGGTTCCCTGAACCTCACGGATATCGTACTGGCACAGAGAACAGGCCTTGCGAACTGGCTCGGCATTCCCTGGCTGACCGTTTTGAACTGGTTCTGGTTGCCGCTGTTCCCCATGTTCATTGTGTTTTTTATTTCGGCGCTGGCTGAAACCAACCGACCGCCTTTTGATCTGCCTGAGGCCGAATCCGAACTGGTTGCCGGCTTCATGGTGGAATATTCCTCTTCGCTCTATATGTTGTTCATGCTGGGTGAATATCTGGCTGTGACCTTTATGTGCGCCATGACAACCATTCTGTTCCTCGGGGGATGGCTGCCTCCCGTCGATGTATGGTTCCTGAACTGGATTCCAGGTGTCGTCTGGTTCGTTCTCAAGGTTTGGGGCGTCTTCTTCATGTTCGCAATGGTCAAGGCCTTTGTGCCGCGCTACCGCTACGACCAGCTTATGCGTCTGGGATGGAAGATTTTCCTGCCCCTGTCACTGACCGCAGTTGTCGCAGTGGCGTCCGTTCTGCATTTTTTCGATCTCGCGCCCTAGGGAAGGATGTTGGCAATGGCCAGAGTGGGTCAGACAATCAAATCACTGTTTTTACTTGAGTTTATCGCGGCATTCTGGTTGTCGATGAGATATTTGTTCAAGCCCAAGGCAACGGTGAACTATCCCTTTGAGAAGGGGCCGCTGTCCCCCCGGTTTCGGGGTGAACATGCGTTGCGCCGCTACCCCAATGGTGAGGAGCGGTGTATTGCCTGCAAGCTCTGCGAAGCCATTTGTCCGGCCCAGGCCATCACCATTGAAGCCGGGCCCCGGCGCAATGACGGGACGCGACGCACGACACGCTACGACATTGACATGACAAAATGTATCTATTGCGGTTATTGTGCCGAGGCCTGTCCGGTCGAGGCCATCGTCGAGGGGCCGAATTTTGAATTCGCAACCGAAACACATGAGGAGTTGCTCTATGACAAGGCGCGACTGCTTGACAACGGAGACCGCTGGGAACGCGAAATAGCGAAGAATATCGAGCTGGATGCGCCATACAGGTAACACGGGCAAACAGCCAATACGGTTAGACAGAAAAACGAAATATTCCGTTCACAGGAACGGACAAATATGAGGAACAGGTAAAAATGGGGTTGGCAGATGTTTTCTTTTATCTGTTTTCGGCACTGACCGTCGGGTCCGGCCTGATGGTTATCAGCGCCCGGAATCCTGTCCATGCCGTGATGTTTCTTATCCTGGCCTTTATCAACGCCGCCGGTCTGTTCATTCTGCTCGGGGCAGAGTTTCTCGCCATGCTTCTGGTCATCGTTTATGTCGGTGCCGTTGCCGTGCTCTTTCTTTTTGTGGTGATGATGCTGGATATAGATTTTGCCGAGCTTCGCGCGGGATATATGAAATATTTTCCTCTTGGTGCGCTGATCGGCTTTGTTGTTCTCGGGGAACTCGTGGCCCTGTTCGGTGCCTGGAATGTCGAAAAAGGTCACAGGGCTATTCCGGCTGTTCCGATTCCGGACCCCGCCAAACTCCCCAATACCGAAGCGATCGGGCGGGTTCTTTATACGGACTATGTTTTCTATTTTGAAGCGGTTGGCATCATATTGCTGACCGCAATGATCGGGGCAATCGTTTTAACCTGGCGACAGAGGGATGTTGCCAAACGTCAGAATGTCGCCGAACAGGTGGCGCGCACACCGGCGATGAGCGTCGAGGTCCGCAAGGTGGAGACAGGCAAGGGAATATGAGTGTTGTTCGCAACAATAACATCTATTCCGGTTCAAGAACGGTTATTCCCGGCAGGATTTCGGGATATGTAAATATGAGATTACGAGGATAAAGGCATAACCATGCTGGAAGTTGGACTATCACATTACCTGACTGTTGCAGCGATTCTTTTTACGCTCGGCATTTTCGGTATTTTCCTCAATCGGAAAAACGTCATTGTTATTCTGATGTCGGTCGAGCTGATGTTGCTGGCGGTCAATATCAATCTGGTTGCGTTTTCGGCTCACCTCAATGATCTGACCGGGCAGATTTTCACCCTTTTTGTCCTGACAGTCGCCGCAGCCGAGGCTGCCATCGGTCTGGCGATCGTGGTCATTTATTTCCGTAACAGGGGCTCTATTGCGGTGGACGATATCCACGCGATGAAAGGTTAGAGGGGCAACCATGAATTTCTATACCCTGATTGTTTTCCTGCCTTTGATCGGCTTTCTTGTTGCCGGACTGTTCGGGCATATTATTGGCGCCAAAGCCAGTGAATATCTGACCAGCGGTCTGCTGCTGGTTTCCGCTTTCCTGTCGTGGATTGTATTCTATCAGACAGGACTTTCAGGACATGTATCCGAACCCGTCATCATTGAAATATTGCACTGGCTGACCTCGGGGAATCTCAATCTGTCCTGGAGTATTCGTGTTGATACACTGACCTCGGTGATGCTGGTTGTGGTGACGACGGTGTCGGCTCTTGTACATGTTTATTCAATTGGTTACATGCATCATGATCCGCATAAACAACGCTTCTTTGCCTATCTCTCCCTGTTTACCTTTGCCATGCTGATGCTGGTGACGGCGAATAATTTCATGCAGATGTTCTTTGGCTGGGAAGGTGTCGGACTGGCCTCCTATCTTCTGATCGGTTTCTGGTATCAAAAGCCCTCGGCCAATGCGGCGGCGATCAAGGCCTTTGTTGTCAACCGTGTCGGGGATTTTGGCTTTGCTCTGGGTATTTTCGCCATTTTCTTCATCTTCGGAAGTATGGATTTTGATACGGTTTTTTCGGCCGCAAAGGCCCGGCAGGGACAGACCATGCATTTTCTCTCCTGGGATCTTGATGTTCTCACGGTGATCTGCCTGCTGTTGTTTATGGGCGCTATGGGCAAATCGGCCCAGTTGCTGTTGCACACCTGGCTCCCCGATGCGATGGAGGGCCCGACACCCGTTTCGGCTCTTATTCATGCCGCGACAATGGTAACGGCGGGTGTGTTTATGGTTGCGCGCCTTTCACCCCTTTTTGAACTCGCGCCCACCGCCTTGTGGGTCGTGACATTTATCGGCGCGTCCACGGCCTTTTTTGCGGCAACTGTCGGGGTCACCCAGAATGATATCAAGCGGGTCATTGCCTATTCCACATGCAGCCAGCTTGGCTATATGTTCGCAGCGCTTGGTGTCGGTGCCTATGGTGCCGGTATTTTCCATCTGTTTACCCATGCCTTTTTCAAGGCCTTGCTGTTCCTTGGATCCGGATCTGTCATTCATGCCGTTTCCGATGAGCAGGACATGCGCAAGATGGGAGGGCTGGCCGGTAAAATCCCTGTCACCTATGCAATGATGATCATTGGTACGCTCGCACTGACAGGCGTTGGCATTCCAACACTCATCGGAACAGCCGGGTTCCATTCAAAAGATGCCATTATTGAGGCAACCTTTGCCGCCCACAGCGCTGTCGGAAACTATGCTTTCTGGTTGCTGGTCGTTGCGGCCTTTTTGACCAGCTTCTATTCCTGGCGCCTGATATTCATGACCTTTCACGGGACTTCACGGGTTGAAAAGGAAGCCGCGAAACATATTCACGAAAGCCCCAATGTGATGCTTGTTCCCCTCTACGTTCTTGCCGTGGGTGCCATAATCGCCGGCTTTGTGTTCAGCGGCTATTTTATCGGTCATGAGCCCGAACATTTCTGGGGTTCGTCACTTTTTTACGGTTCGAACAATCATATTCTCGAAGCCATGCATCATGTGCCGCTATGGGTCAAGCTGTCGCCGTTCATTATGATGCTTTCGGGCTTTGTGTTTGCGTGGTTGTTCTATATCAGATTCACCGGATTGCCGACGCTGTTTGCCCGAATATTCAAGCCGATCTATCTGTTCTCCTATAACAAATGGTATTTTGACGAAATCTATGATTTCATTTTTGTTCGCCCTGCCTTCCTGCTGGGACGGCTGTTCTGGAAGGGGGGAGATGGCGCGGTCATCGATGGTCTGGGACCGGACGGCGTTTCCGCGAGGGTTCTTGACATCACTAAAGGCGCTGTTCGTCTGCAAACCGGCTATGTTTACCACTATGCCTTTGTCATGCTGATTGGCCTTGCGGCGATTATCAGCTGGTTCATGTTTGGCAATGTTACCGGAGGGATCAGATAATGAACAATTCGCTTATCCTTTCCACGGTCACCTTTTTACCCCTGCTCGGCGCGGCGATGATCTCTGTCATCCGCAGCAATGACGAGACGGCGAAAAACAATGCGCGCATGGCCGCCCTGTTCACAACGGTTTTCACTTTCGGGGCTTCGCTCGTCATCTGGTATAACTTCGACAATAGCCAGGCCGGCTTCCAGATGGTCGAAAAATATAACTGGCTGGGCGAAAATTTCAGCTATCATATGGGCGTTGACGGGATTTCAATGCTGTTTGTGATTCTGACCACTTTTATCATGCCCCTGTCCATTCTCGCGAGCTGGAACAGCGTGCAGGATCGGGTCAAGGAATATATGATCGCCTTTCTTGTCCTCGAAAGCCTTATGATCGGCGTGTTCTGCGCGCTTGACCTGGTCCTTTTTTATCTGTTCTTCGAAGCAGGTCTCATCCCGATGTTTCTGATTATCGGCGTATGGGGTGGCAAGCGGCGCGTCTACTCGGCCTTCAAGTTCTTCCTCTACACCCTTCTCGGGTCGGTACTCATGCTGCTGGCGATCATGGCCATGTACGGGGAGACCGGAACAACAGATATAACGAGGTTGCTGACCTACAGATTTTCGACCACACCGATCCATTTCTGGGGCATGACAATCGATGGCGGTTTGCAGAGTGTTTTGTGGTGGGCATTCTTTGCTTCCTTTGCCGTCAAAATGCCCATGTGGCCGGTGCATACATGGCTGCCTGATGCGCATGTGGAAGCGCCCACCGCCGGTTCTGTAATCCTTGCGGCCATTTTGCTGAAAATGGGCGGCTATGGTTTCCTGCGTTTCTCCATTCCGATGTTCCCTGTCGCATCCGAAAGTTTTGCCATAATCGTTTTTGTGCTGAGTTGCGTTGCGATCATTTACACGTCGCTTGTCGCCCTTGTGCAGGAAGATATCAAAAAACTGATTGCCTATTCCTCGGTGGCCCATATGGGCTTTGTGACAATGGGTATCTTTACAGCGACCGCACAAGGGATACAGGGTGGCATTTTTCAGATGCTGTCACATGGCATCGTATCGGCGGCTTTGTTCCTGTGTATCGGGGTTGTCTATGATCGAATGCATACAAGGGAAATCGCTGCTTATGGTGGCCTTGTCAATCGCATGCCACTCTATGCCGTTTTCTTTATGGTCTTTACAATGGCCAATGTCGGATTGCCTGGAACCAGCGGTTTTGTGGGTGAATTTCTTTCTCTCACCGGAACCTTCAGGGTAAACAGCTGGGTTGCCTTTTTTGCAACAACGGGTGTGATCCTGTCTGCGGCCTATGCCTTGTGGCTTTACCGGCGCGTGATATTTGGCAAGCTTGAAAAGGCTTCCCTGAAAAACATTGCCGATCTCAATACGCGTGAACTGGCAATTCTGGCACCGCTTGTTGTGCTCACCGTTCTTCTGGGCATCTGGCCAGCCCCTCTCATTGACGTGACGACGGCCTCTGTCGATCAGCTCTTGAACAACTACAAGGATGCCATCAAGGCTGCGCATGACGCAGGTGTTCTGGCTCTGCGATAAACCATTTGACAGGAATTCCGGATATTCGACATGGCGACAACAACCACATTACTGGGCAGCTACAACCCCATCCTTCCCGAAGCGACTCTCGTTATTGGCGCTTTGATCATGTTAATGGCCGGGGTTTTTATAAAAAAAACAAATGCCACGACAATGACATTTGCAGCCATTGCGGTTATATCGCTGGCCATTGCATTTCTCTATTTGCAGGGAGATGTGTCCGGTACAATGTTCTCGGGCAGCTTTATCATGGATGCCTTCGCCCGGCTCATGAAAATTGTTACGCTGAGTGCTTCGGCCCTCGCTGTTTTCATGTCCTATGATTATATGGCCAGGGGCAATCTGTGGAAATACGAGTTTCCGGTCCTTATTCTGCTGGCAACCGCCGGTATGATGATGATGATCTCGGCAAATGATCTCATTGCCCTTTATCTCGGGATCGAGCTGCAAAGTCTGGCTCTCTATGTAATTGCTGCGTTCAACCGCAATTCGGAGCGGTCCAGCGAGGCCGGGCTGAAATATTTTGTCCTTGGGGCTCTGGCCTCCGGAATGCTGTTGTATGGCATGTCGCTCATCTACGGTTTTACCGGATCGACAGGTTTTGCCAAAATCGCCGCATCTGTTCATGAAACCGGGGTAAGTACGGGAATTGTTTTCGGCCTCGTTTTCTTGATGGTTGGTATGGTCTTCAAGATCTCGGCCGTACCGTTTCATATGTGGACTCCCGATGTTTACGAAGGGTCACCGACAACGGTTACAACCTTTTTTGCGGCCGCGCCAAAGATCGCCGCGATGGCTATGATTGTGCGCGTTCTCTATGGGGCTTTCGCGGATATTGCCCCGCAATGGCAACAGATCATTGTATTTGTATCCATCGCTTCCATGTTGCTGGGCGCTTTTGCGGCCATTGGTCAAACCAATATCAAGCGTCTGATGGCCTACAGCTCCATTGGTCATATGGGGTTTGCCCTCGTCGGGCTGGCCGCAGGAACTGAATCAGGGGTACGCGCCGTCATTTTGTATATGATCATTTATGCCATCATGACACTCGGCAGTTTTGCCTGCATTCTGGCCATGCGTCGGGACGAGGGGCCGGTTGAAAATATAACCGATTTGTCCGGACTGGCCAAAAATGACCTGACAATGGCCTTTTTGCTGGCAATGCTTATGTTCTCTCTGGCAGGTATTCCACCACTCGCCGGTTTCTTCGCGAAATATTATGTGCTTCTTGCTGCGGTCAATGCCAAACTGATACCCCTCGCCATTGTCGGGGTCCTCGCCAGTGTCATTGGCGCCTTCTATTATTTGCGCATCATCAAGATCATGTTTTTTGATGAGGCGGGTGAACCTTTTTCTGTCATGCATGGCTCCCTTCGCTTCGTGCTTCTTGTTTCAGGGTTTGCGGTGATCGGTTACGTCGGCTATCTGGCTCCTCTGGAGGGGATCGCAGGGGCCGCAGCAAAATCACTGTTTCAGTAGTCGTGACCAAAACAGATGCCATCATACTTCCTTCAGATTACCGGTATTACTGGTATGAGGATATCGACTCAACAAATCTTGAAGCATTCCGCAAGTGTCAAACCGCCCCCCGGGGGCGTGATGGTGTGTCCGGGAGCTGGTTTTGTGCTCGCCATCAGACAGGCGGGCGTGGCTCTAATGGCAAGGAATGGGAATCGGTGGATGGAAACCTTCATGCCAGTCTGCTGACAACAACGACATGCCCACCGGAGCATCTTTCACAGGTTTCAATTCTTGCCGCTCTGGCCGCAATAACGGCAATTGAACAACTCGCACCAGCAACACTGAATATCCAGGACCTGTGTCTGAAATGGCCAAATGATATCCTGCTCAATCATCGCAAGGTTTGCGGTGTTCTGGTGGAAAGTCGCTCGTCACAAAAAAACGGGAATAACGATATTGTTATTGGTACAGGAATTAACCTGGAAGGCAGTCCCGGGGAGGGCGGTCTGTTCAGGCCGGGAAATCTCCGGCAGGCTGGCTGGAAATGTTCCCGCGGGGAATTGTTTGCAGCGCTGGTTCGCTCAACAAGGGACTGGTTTGCAATCTGGCGGGAGAGCCTGGGATTTGAGGAATTGCGGCTCGCCTGGCTGGAGCATTCGTGCCATACAGGCTGGCAGATGCAAATTAAGGCCGGAAAAGAACGTCACGCAGGCCGGTTCACGACACTGTCAAAAGCGGGCGAGCTTGTGCTTGAACGACCGGATGGCACAACCGAAAACATTGCCTCCGGTCATATCGTCAGTATTGAACCCTGCTGTACGGAATATTGAAAGTTTATTAAACAACATGTCAAAACCATCTGACGAACTCGTCCTGCTGCCTGTTGGAGGTGCCGGTGAAATCGGCATGAATATTTATCTCTATGGCACCGGTCCGCAGACAAACCGGCAATGGCTGATGGTCGATGTCGGTGTGACCTTCCCGGGGCCCGCCGAGCCGGGTGTAGAACTTGTTTTACCCGATGTCAGTTTTATCAGGGAAGAACAGAACAATCTTGCAGGAATCGTCCTCACTCATGCACATGAGGACCATCTGGGGGCATTGACAGAGTTGTGGCCGTCATTGCGTGCACCGGTGTTTGCAACCCCCTTTACGGCTGCGTTGTTGCGCGGCAAAATTGCCAGCTATGGCTCACGCGAGGAATTTGAAGTAACAGAAATGCCTCTGGGGTCCCGCTTTGATGTCGGCCCATTCAATGTTGAATATGTCGGCATGACCCATTCGATCCCCGAACCCAATGCCCTTGTCATAAGGACGCCGGAAGGCGTGGTGTTTCACAGTGGTGACTGGAAGCTGGATCCCGAACCTGTTGTCGGAGCACCCGTTGATGAAGAACGCCTGCAACAGATCGGAGAGGAGGGGGTTGATGTCCTGGTCTGCGATTCAACCAATGTTTTCAAGGAAGGGCATTCTGTTTCGGAAGGCGAAGTGGCAAGGTCACTGGCGCAGATCATTATGGAGGCCGACAAAAGGGTCGTTGTCACGGCCTTTTCATCAAATGTTGCGCGCATCAAGGCGGTTGGGGAGGCAGCCCGGGCCGCTGGCCGCTATGTCGTGGTCGCCGGTCAATCCCTGTGGCGCGTTATAACAGCCGCGCAGGAAAGCGGTTACCTTCCGGATGATCTGGGGTTCATGGACCAGGAACATTATTCCCATTTGCACCGAGACCAGACCGTGTTGCTGTGTACCGGTTCCCAGGGGGAAAGCAGAGCGGCTCTGGCGCGCATCGCAAGGGGGGAACACCGGCAGATCAGTCTCGCTGCCGGAGATGTGGTCATTTTCTCTTCATTTACCATCCCGGGAAATGAGCGATCGGTGGGTGCCTTGCTCAATAATCTTGCCGATATTGGCGTTGAAGTGGTGACAATTGCCAATAAACTTGTTCATGCCTCGGGGCACCCGCAACGGGACGAATTGCGACAACTTTATAAATGGCTCACCCCCCGGGCACTTGTTCCCATGTATGGGGAATACCGCCATATGCGCGAACATTGCCGGTTCGCCCGGGAAAACGGCATTAAAAAAACGCAAATCCTCACCAATGGCGAGATCATGCGGCTTTTGCCTCTGGAACATGCTGACGGGGCCTTGCAGAAAATTGACGACGCGCCGTCAGGTCGCTGGTATCTTGATGGAAATATCGTCAGTATCAATCACGAACAGCCCATGCGCGAGCGACGCAAGCTGGCTTATGTCGGGCTTGTGGTGGTGACCGTCATATTGTCTGACGAAGACAAAGAAATTATTGATGTTCTGACAGAGACACAGGGCATTCCAGGGGAAATAAGTGAGCATTACAGCCTTGAGGAGATCGTGGAAAGGGCTGTCGAGGGAACTGTTGCCAGTCTGCCACGAAAAAAACGCAGCAATCAAGATAAATCAGGCGAAGCAGTAAGGCGGGCGGTTCGCGCCGAGATCAACCGTCTGTGGGGCAAGAAGCCGGTTTGTATCGTGCATTATATCTGTATCTGAAGATGATCTGGAGGCCACGCCCGGAATCGAACCGGGGTACACGGATTTGCAATCCGCTGCGTCACCACTCCGCCACGTGGCCCCAGAAATCATGTCGGCCTGTTTCAGCGGTACTGCCGCCGAAAGAAAGTATGTGCCGAGGAAAGCAGAAAACAGTTTTGACCCTGTCCTGTCAAGGCGATTTTATATAACAAATCTCAAAATATCACCTGATGATTTGCCGGTCCCGGGGTTTTCGACTGGCCTCTTGTCCGGCAGAAGGAAAAAAGGCGGTTGTGCGTCCGCTCAGTCGATAGACAATCAGTCCGATCCATTCGCGTACAGCAATGTCGACCTGTTTCCAGCCCTTGTTGGCGACATCGAAAAAACGAACAACATCCTGCCAGCCTCTGGTTCGGTAATCGACCGGCCAGGGTATGACATTCACACCGGCCTTTCTGAAACAACCCACCGCGCGGGGCATATGATAGGCTGATGTGATGAGCAGCCATTGATTGCGGGATTGTCGCCCGAGATGTTTTTTTGTGAAAATGGCGTTTTGCCAGGTGTTCCTCGACTTGCGTTCAAACGACAACCTGTCAGGAGAGATTCCCATCTGTGCAAACCATCGTTCCATGATGTCAGATTCGGACATGGACTGATAGATAATTTCTCCTGATCCACCCGAAAAAAGAATGCGGCTCGCTGGAAATCGCCGCGCCAGTTTGACGGTTTCGGCGACTCTTTCTGCTGATCCATTGAGAGAAACTGTTCCACGCCCCTTGCTGATGATTGTATCGACAGAACCACCAAGTACAATTATGCCATAAGGGGCTTTTGGCAAGACCTTGTCATGTGGTTGGGAAAAACGCTGTTCCAGCGGCAGCAACAGAATATTTCCAAGGGGAGACCAGGCACTCATTACCAAAACAGCGAAAGCCCCGGCAATCATACGGCGGGCGGCCTTTCGAAAGCGCGAATTGCGCAAGAAAAAACCGACAATCAGAACCGCGCACAGCAGGTTGGTTGGCAACAACAAAAAACCGATTGTTTTGGAAAGATAAAAAAACACGGCAAGGCGCCTCCCTTTGTCGGACGATGAAAGCGCAATTTAAAACAGTTGCGGCCTTTTGTCCGCATGAGAATGGGACAATGTTCCTTTTGACTAACGTGTCGATGACGTTTAAGAGCGGTGTAAAATCTTTTCAGACAGACCCTGCACCAGCTTATCTTCTGCATGCAATAAACAGCATTATCAACGGGGAAATCACATGACAGCAATTACAGATATCGTGGGACGCGAAATACTGGACAGTCGGGGCAATCCCACGGTCGAGGTCGATGTGGTCCTCGA
>JALXEI010000158.1 GCA_027069645.1 Hyphomicrobiales bacterium | reverse complement strand
AAGCGTCGTGGGCTGGACAACAAGGATCGGGTTTCCGACAGGTTCGGGATTGTCGGCAAGAAGATCCCCGTTGAGAATTCGTTCATACAAGGTGATCTGCTCCTCGTCATCAAGTTCGGGATCTTCCCAGTTCCCGTTCTCGATATAGCTTTGTATCGCGAAGGTGTACTCTGGTCTGACCGGTAGTAACACGTAAGCCGCCTCTGCCTTGAGAAATTCGGCGTGTATCCTGTCGGCATATGAGAGTAATCCACTTTCGGCTAGTTCATAATCGTCACAATTGACCCCGTAATTAACAACCTTGGTGGTCATGTTCGACCATTCAATCGCATGTTCGAAAAAGCTCAATTTTGCGGCTTTGATGCTCGAGTTCGAGCTGTGCATGCGATTCAGTGCCTGTATGCTGAATTTCTTGAGTTCATCTGTCTCCATTTTTCTCAGGATCGCGGGATTTGTGCGCGGAGTTGATCCGATATTTGCATCGTACAATTGGGCTTCGTAGTCCTGCTTCAAACTCAGGTAACCTTGATACAGCTTGTTATAGGTGTCTATCTGCCACGCCTGCATTGCTCTATCAGTTCGTCTGACACGTGCAACCACGTTAACCGTGACGCCCGAATTAGCCGCGAGAATGTTGAGCGAGATGGGCAGGCTGCTATTGTTCGATGCTTTGCTTGAGTTGGCCGGCGCATTGAAATAAAGGTTCTCGGAGCTTTCGAATATGTCCGAAAGCTCCTGCAGAGGATTGGTGAATGTTGACGAGAAATAGCCAACGATCTGACCAATGGCGTTTTCAAATATTGCCAGAAATGGCTGGATCAGCGTGCTGTTCAGCGACTGCAACAGAGCTTTGAACTCGTTGCTCAATTCCGTGATGCTCATCAATTCGTTGGCAATGTCGTTTTTCTTTTTTTGCAGCTCCTCAGTCATCGATTCCCAGTCGAATCTTATGGAGGGTGGGCGGAACATTCCACCGAAGTTTATCGAGGGTACAGATAGAAACAGCGTTGGAACTGCGTTAATAAAGCTTGTGAGGTTCGTCTTTAGTAGATTGATCTGTCCTTGGAGGATATCTGCAGCATCCTCGGGCATGTCCTCACTGAAGAATTCTTTAAAATGCAGATCGACGAAAGAGTCCAGATCAACACGAAGTGTTTCCAGTATACTCTCAACATTTGACAGGTGGGTTGCCGTATCGGACGCAATGTCCAGCAGCGTATCCAGGACCTCCGTGAATTCGAAAAAAAAGTAGGATGAGCGTTTCGCCTGGTTGCCAATATTCACGATGACTGACGACGACTCCATACTGTACATGGTGGCCGGCGTGGTCAGTGCCGCAAGCGCCAACGGGATGCTGAGTGCTCCGCCAGCGGATGCGGCTGCTGTAGCGCCCGCAGCCAATCCGAGTACTCCGCCAGCGGATGCGGCTGCTGTAGCGCCCGCAGCCAATCCGAGTGCTCCGCCAGCGGATGCTGTAGCAAGGCCCGCTGAAACCAATCCGAAAGGAAGGCTCATGCCGTTGTTTCCGTGGTTAACGGTAACAGTGACCTGGTCGATTTCATACCCGGCGGGAATGTCGATGCTGTCCGTGATTGCCCATTTCTTGTATTC
>JALXEI010000157.1 GCA_027069645.1 Hyphomicrobiales bacterium | reverse complement strand
ATCTGGGACCGTGCGGAAGCGGCGCTGAAGGCTGTGCTTGAGGCGGCGGGTGTGGAATGGGAGCTAAACGAGGGCGAAGGAGCATTTTACGGGCCAAAACTTGAATATGTGCTGCGCGATGCCATTGGCCGCGACTGGCAATGCGGCACCACCCAGCTTGATTTCAATCTGCCGGGACGGCTCGGGGCCTTCTATATCGGCGCGGATGGCGAAAAGCACGAGCCGGTGATGGTGCATCGGGCCATGTTCGGTTCGCTGGAGCGGTTCACCGGTATTTTGATCGAGCAACACGCCGGACGCTTCCCCCTCTGGCTGGCCCCGACGCAACTGGTGATCGCGCCGATTGTCTCGGAGATTGATGATTATGCCCTTGAGCTGGAACAAAAATGTCTGGCCGCCGGTATTCGCTGCGAAACCGACACGCGCAACGAAAAGATCAATTACAAGGTCCGCGAACACTCCCACGCCAAGGTGCCGGTGATGTTTGTCGTCGGCAAGCGCGAAAAGGAAGAAGGCACAGTTTCCGTGCGCCGTCTGGGACAGAAACATACAAAGGTCATATCGGCAGATGAAGCCATCGAACAATTGCTGAGGGACAGTCTGCCGCCGGACCGTCGGACCGGGGACTCCTGAACTGCAATATGATATAATGGTTTGCGGGACGGGCGACCAACAGGGAATATAAAGATGAAAAACAGACTTCTGCCGATCGCTCTTGTACTGGTGTTTTCCATGCAACCGGCATGGGCTCACCCGGAGGCACATGTTCACAGCGAATGGATCAAGCGCGAATTTCAACAGTTAAAGCAGAGCATCGGCAGGTTGCAAAGGCGGATTGAACAACTGGAAAGAAATCGCAATGGCGTTCCGTCGGTCGCAAATACAGGGGCTGGTGTCAAAATTGATGAGGTCTGCTCTGCCAGTCGCCCGAAACTGTGCGAGAAGTCCTGCCCCGCCGGGTGGAAGATCACCAATGCAAAATGTACCGGGCGAGGGAATATTGGCAAGACCTATCACAGGGACGGTGCCGTCCTGTGCTATTGTTTCAACGAAAATGATCCCGGATGCCGGGTCGAGCGCATCAGCGCCAGTTGCTTCAGGCCCTGACTGTCACAACCACCAGGCCCGTGGCCGTTACGGCCAAAGGATAAGGCAAACGCGCCCCCTGAGCGGAACAGCTATTTGCCGTATTTCTGCAAAACTTTCCGGGCCTTGCGCACCACAGCATCGGCAATGGCCGCATGGCCTTCAGCGGTTGGATGGAATGACCCCGAATAGGTGCCAGCCATGACAACCTGAAACCATTTCGAGCGCTTGTATCTCATCAACCTGTTTGAAACAATGCCATTGGTATGGAAATGCCCGGTCAGATAAGCATCGTCAGGGGTGCGAATCCAGCGCTGACGGCTGGCATAGGCCTGGAAGTCGGCCGGATTGAAGCCGCTCCATTTTCCATCAACAAAACGCGGCAAATCAAGGTGTTCGGGAATGGTCCCTTCCCTTTCGGGACTGACAGCACAAAAGCCGTGCGGGGCAAACTGCTCGCGATGTTCGTCAACAAAGGTCCAGCCATGTTTGCGCGCTGCGCTTTTCATCACCTTGTAAAGTTCGTCAGCAAAATCTGCCGCTTCGCGCAACTTCCGCCCCATGACCTTGAAATCGGGATAGAGAGTCATGCCGGAATTGTCCGGCGAACAAAGGCTGCGCCCGTCTGCCTGTCTGGCCATGCGCGGATAGGCTGTCAGGATAACCCGATCCGACTGTTTCCAGGGGATCCGCAACATATAGTGAAGCGCCTTGTTGAGGGCGGTGTAACGGGTTTTGAGCACCCCCAGCAGTCGCCGTGACTCTGCTGGCCCATGCACGCTGCCGAACCAGCCCCCGACCTTTTTCAGCAAGGCCTTGTCGCGAAAAATGGCATTGGCCACGAGACTTGAAAAACCGACATCATTGCCGCCGATCGAGACCAGCAAAAGGTCAATCTTGCGAACCGGATGGTAACACTTGTTGAGCACCATATTCTCCAGTTCGGGCAGTTTGCCCAGTTGTGTATAGCCGGTTGTGTAGTCTTTTGGCGTACTCGCCCCCCGCCCACACAATTCTTCGGACACATAACTCAGTTGTGGCAGGCGCGGCGGATGTTTATCCCATTCATTTCCCTTGTAGCGAAGGAACAGGCCAACGGTAATTTCCGACCCCGAACAGGCAAACCCGACAAAAGTCACAGCCCGATGAGGTTCCTCAATGGCCAGTTGCAGGGCGGTACGCACCTGCCAGGAGTAGAGCGAGCGATGACAGGCGCGGCTCTGCCATCTGGCAGCCTCGCGCAAAAAGGCTGCATCGCCAATATGCCGCCAGTCTCCTTTCCGCGCCGGATAACCGTTCAGGGGACGTTTGTCCGGATCAAGTCCATAATTCACGAAACGGCTTGCAGAGAACTGAACCGGATCATCCGGATTCCCCTCTCCGGACGCGAAACTGTCGCCGATACCAACAATAAACACATCCCGGACTTTTATCTTTTCTCTGGCCCTCTCTGTACCATTTACCGCAACACTGACCAGACCGCCATGCGGCCAGGCCACATCAAAAGCCGTTTCCCTGTCGCAAGGAACAATACGGCTTTTGGCCTTGTCCCGACGATATTTTTTTCCGGCATTTCGAAAGGTCCAGCGGCACTGGTCACCAGGAGCAAACGTGCCGGTAAAACGGACGTGAACCTTGTGGCTGTCAGGCCTGATATAGCTTTTTCCCTTGCCTCTGCAAAAACGATAGCGATTGTTTCTGGCGTCCCAGCAGGTATTTGTAAAAACCTTTTCGGCCCATCCGCGTCCATTCTTTTTCGCCATCAGGCGCTCCATACTCAAAACGGGATGCTGTTTTTGCTGTTCATCAAGAGAACGATAAAGTTCGATTTGGGACCTTGTGAATTCGGGATCGAGAAACAGCCGAAAAGGATTGTCAACACGCCACTCGATATTGTCGGCCCGGCCGGATGTGGAACCGGAAATGACGTAAATCAATAAAAACAGCAGCGTAAACCGGGGAAAAGAGGTGCGAAATTTCATATTGATTGCCCGATATTTCCGGCAGAAAAAACGCTCTGCGACAATGATCCAAAACTTTTCAACATTATTCAGAAGCCGCGACGTATGGCGCGCCACAGCAGCCAGGTTTTTCTGACAGGATGCAGATCAACCGGCCTTTCAGGCGATCTGTTTGCCCGTCGATAAAGGTACAAATATGGCATCACAAGAGCGATGGGCAAAACTGCCGGACGTGCTTTCGAGGGCAAGGCAGCCAGCTCCGCAGATATGTTGTTCAGGGCATGTCTGATCTGTTTTTGACGCCCCTCCTCCTCATCAACAGAGGATGGATTGGCTGGACGGGATTTCAGTAACTGCTTCACCTCGCCATAGACGCTCCCGCATTGCTCGAAAAAAACATCGCGTCCTTTTTCATAACCCGGGACAAGCAACGCACATGCTTTCCGGAACAGGGCAGCCTGACGCGTGCAATATGTGTTATCCCTCGCAAAGCCGGTTCCGAAATCTTCAACAAAACCTTCATGAAGCACAATCAGCTCTTCCAGCATCCTGCCCCTGAGGACTGTATCACCTGACAGCCTGTTGAGTTCGCGCGCCAGTTCCATGCCCCCACCATGATCATCAGCCAGTGCATCCCGCCAGAACTGCAATTTCATGCGTGCCAGCAGCGGCTCATTTACCTTGTGACTGATTTTGGCCAGTTCATTCTCGAACAGCAAGAGCAACAAAAGGCCCGTCTGTTGCTTTCCGGACGCAAATCTCGTCGATAATGTCCGGTCGAGATCAACCTGTCCGGCGCGCTGGAATAGACTTGCCCTGTTCATAGCCCGTCATATCGCAATGAGGGCCGCGGCAACCTGACGATCCTCTGACACGAGAATGTTGTAGGTCCGACAGGCCGCGCCGGTATCCATCGTTTCAAGCGCCAGCTTCTTTTCAGCGAGGCGCTTCGCAAACCCGGCTGGTGGAAAAATCTGTTTTGGGCCGGTTCCGAGAATGACAATTTCAATCTCATCTTGCCCGATCAGCGTTTCTGCCAACACATCATAGTCAGGAAGTGTATCAGATTCATGCACCAGGTTTTTGACAATACCAGGCAATATCAGGATCGAACCGTCAATCCGCCGTCCCTCCATGCGAAAGCCACCGTCTCCATAGGCCTCGACAAGATTATGACCGGCAAACCCGACTTCCTGTAACTCCATTTGAACTGTACCTCGTCAAGGCCCGGCAGATTATCTCGCACGAGCCTCCTTTTTGGAAGCAGATGTGTTGCCGCTCCAGTCGCGCGATACATCAAGCGCCAGAAGGATGGGCGAAGCAATAAAAATCGATGAATAGGTACCGACAACAATCCCCCAGATCATGGCAAAGGTAAAGCCGCGAATAACCTCGCCTCCAAATATATACAGGGCCATCAGGGCCAGAAGGGTTGTAACCGAAGTCAGAATTGTCCGCGAAAGTGTTTCGTTGATAGACAGGTTGAGCAAATCGGCAAGATCCATTTTCTTGAATTTTCGCAGATTTTCACGAATGCGGTCATAGACAACCACCGTATCATTGAGGGAATAACCGACAATCGTCAAAATGGCTGCCACAACGGGCAGGCCAAACTCGATCTGCAACAGTGAAAAAATACCAATTGTCATCAACACGTCATGAATAAGGGCAACAACCGCACCAATCGCAAACTGCCACTCGAACCGGAACCAGATATAAAGCAGAACCGCACCGATGGCAGCAATAACGGCAATGATTCCCGTTTCAATCAGCTCTTTCTGAACGGTCGGTCCCACAACCTCCGCACTGCGATAGATCACCCTGTCACCAAGGGCAGCCTTGACGCGATCAAGAGCTTTCTGCTGCGCCTTGTCCCCGCCGGGCTGCAATTCGATGCGCAACATGGCGCAACTGTTGTCAGAGCAGGCGGACTGGCCGGAAAAGTCCTTGATCTGCTGAATCTGGACATCACCGAGTTTCAGGGGCCGCATTTGTGACCGCAGCCAGCCGACATCAATGGCCCCGTGTTTTGCCTTGACCTCGATCAGCGACCCGCCGCGAAAATCAATACCCAGATTAAGCCCCTGGGTGAAAAACAGCATCAGGGAGGCCGACATACCAATGACCGACAGGGCAATCGCTACAAACCGCCATGCCAGAAAGGGAAACTTCGTATTGTGGGGTATAAAATCAAAACCCTTCATCGTTCTTCTCGCTTCCATATTCCCTGCCAGGCAGGAGATTGTAACATCATGGCTTTATTCGGATATTTCGCTTTTTCCCCAAAGACCTTACAGGGGAAGTTGCAGATTTTTTACCTTTTTTCTGTGCAGCCAGAAGGAAATAATCAGTCTGGTCAGGACATAGGCTGTAAACACGGAAGTCAGGATGCCAATTGACAGCGTCACCGCAAATCCCCGCACCGGCCCGGAGCCAAGCATAAACAGAATAAACGCAGCAATAAAGGTAGTGATATTGGCATCCAGAATGGTGCCAAAGGCGCGCGAATAGCCGGTATCAATGGCATTGATGGCCGTCTTTCCAGCGCGGATTTCTTCCTTGATACGCTCATATATCAACACGTTGGCATCAACAGCCATGCCGACTGTCAGGACGATACCGGCAATCCCGGGAAGTGTCAGTGTTGCCTGTAAAACAGACAATGTCGCGATCAGCAGACAAAGATTGATCAACAGGGCAATAACGGTAAAAATACCGAACAGACCATAGACAAGGATGGTAAACAGAATAACACCAATCAGGC
>JALXEI010000156.1:5074-5856 GCA_027069645.1 Hyphomicrobiales bacterium | reverse complement strand
CGAAAAGATCAGGCAATACAGGGCAATAGCCACAAGATATGACAAGCGTGCAATCGCTTTCCCTGGCGCAATCCATCTGGCTGCAAGCCTCAGCTGGCTCAAATGATGACACCGCCCAGGGCGCCAGACCAATACCGGGTTAACCGGCAGTGCTAACCAGTCTGATGGAACAAAAACAACCAGGAATAAGGGTACAATCGAGATCAGGCTGGCAGATCCGAATGATGTGAAGCTGGGGGATATCGAAACAAGCTTTTACGAGGTTGCTATTCCTCCCGGCAAGAAACTGGCTTTGATGTTAATCCTCCCGATGGACGTATTCTACAAAACCTGCCGGGACAGTCCACTTTCTTGATAACGTACAAATAGTTTCTCATCGGTTATTGCGGCTCGATGCGTTGTTTTGACGGGGAGCAGTGCGCCTTTCAGGGCGTAAGTCGAGTCATTCTCGGCTCGCATGGTGACAATAGCCAATCGGAATATAGCCGAAATAGTACCCCGCAATTTTTTCGAGCCTGTGCCAGCGACACATCGGGATATTTCCCGTGCGATAGTAACCGCTCTGTTCCATGTTAGCGATATTTCTGCTGCCATAGCTTAGAACCGTTGGGCTTGACCAGTAAGAACAACCCGCCACCATCCGCTAGGGTCAGGACTCATAAACAGGATCGGGAATGGTGCCAAAAGCGCAAAAATACGAGGTTAAAATGATCGCAGCGCGTACTTTTGTACGAGCAAGATCATTTTGGCCGCGGATTGCAGCGCTTTTGGCACCATTCTCG
>JALXEI010000156.1:0-5064 GCA_027069645.1 Hyphomicrobiales bacterium | reverse complement strand
GGACAAGTTCTCCCGTTTCGATCAGCCCGCCTTTTTTGCCGTAGCGGGCTGAAACTCTGATCTAGCCTTTGGCACCGCGGAAGCGGATGACCCGTGCGACATGACGCCTGCGAACCGACCGACGTGACCGGTAATGCCGTCTGGCTTTGTGGCGACGCGCATGACGGCGCTTGCGGCCCCAGTGCCATGAACGTCGCGGACCGACATCAAGATGCACCGTACGATTGCCGGCATAGGTGCCAACTCCGCCCCGACCCGGCAGTCTCTTGAGATAGCGGGCAAGCGTATATTTGTTGACGCCGGGAATATAGAAGTCCGCGGCCATGCAATGCAGATGCTGCGAGCGTCTGGCCCCGCCAATACGGCGATTGTGACGATGCGAGCGGTAACCCGATGTGATAATCAGCCTGCGACCATAGTGAGCCGAAACCTGACGCAGCAGTTTTCTCAAACGGGCAGGAAAACAGCTTGTCCGGATACCTCGACCGGCAACGCTGTAACCCAGCCGGCGGCTTCTTGTTCTCCAGCCGCGCTTAGAAACACTCTTGCGCGATGTCTTGCCAGCACCTGTCTTGCGACGGGACGCAGGCGTAGCAAGATTGCGTACCGACCGGGCATCGAGACGGCGACCAATGGTGCGAAGTGCCCTGTTTTTCCGCCGTACCCGTCTGTTGTGGCGAAGCGAACGCCTGTTGCGCAGATAGCGAGCTGATTTGTGCAGTTTTCTGATGTGACGCGTTTTGCGACGGGCCTTCCGGACCTGCTTGCGCGCCGGACCGGGAACTGCCACGGCCGGTGAAGCATCGGAAATCCGGGCCGTTGGACGAATGGCTGCAACCTTGTAACCGGTGGCCGATTTCTTCCTGATACCTGCCCTTGTGGCAAGTGTTTTTTTGCTTTTTTTAACGCCCGTCATACACCGAAATGAATTCGACAGAACACCACAGGCACTTGCTCCGGCCTCGACAGGTACGGACGCACTCAAAACAAATGCACCAAACAAACCAAAAGCAATTCTGACACGACTACGATACAACATACTCATCACATCCTCTCCTCGTACAAATGACCGGTTTGCCAAAACCGAACTGCCGGCTACCGGTTCCTACGGACAAGGGCCCACACAATCCCCGCGAATACACACACAAATCAATTGGTGCATTTCACAATCTTACAGTGTATCCGGCCGCATATAGGGGAAGTTTGATGTCGCTGTCTATAAGAAAGCGCATGCAGGACATGCGTTCAAACAGCGCGGTACGGGAGAATACTGTTCCCGTATACATCAGGAGGGGAAGCTGTTTCCCCCGTTTCAACCGGACCGCGAAGCGATCCAACTAACCCTCATACAATCCGGATATGAATGATATTCCCTCAAACATCACTCATGTCCCTGTCTTTCGTAACTTCACTAATCATGGCCAAACATGATTAATAGCAAGTAAACCAATTCGTAAACGCGTTTCATTTTCGAACATCCCAATATTTGGGCATTTTTTACTTTATTTAACCAAACCATTACATTTAACATTAACCAATCACCCCTTTTTATCGTTAATTTTTTCAATATTTTACAGTCTCTTACGTGTTTTTCATCAGCAGTCCTGCAAATTTGGAAATACTTGTCGCTGTCGACCGGTTTCCTTTCATCAAAAGGGTTTTTCACAGCCCTCCGCATGGGGTCCTTGCCACTTCCCGTCAACAGGGATACGGTGCCGGTGTTTTCCACAGCCTGTTTTCCGCCACAGCCAGCACAGGAGAGTTTTCCCATGTCCCGGAGCCGCTACGATGTCCTTGGAATTGGCAATGCCATTGTCGATGTGCTGGCCCGTTGCGAAGACCGCTTTCTTGAGGACAACAATCTCCCGAAGGGACATATGCGGCTGATTGATGCAAATGAAGCAGACAGGCTTTACAGGGTCATGGGACCCGCGATGGAAATATCTGGCGGATCGGCCGCCAACAGCATGGCCGGTCTCGCCAGTTTCGGCGGCAAAAGCGCCTTTATCGGCAAGGTTGCCGACGATCATCTTGGCGAAGTCTTTGGTCATGACCTGCGCGCTGCCGGTGTGACCTACAGGACGCCTGCGGCAACGGAGCAAGGGTGCCTGCCAACCGCCCGCAGCATGATCCTGGTGACACCGGATGGCGAGAGAACCATGAATACATTTCTGGGAACCTCGACACAACTGGGCATCGCCGAGATTGATGCCGAACTGATCCGGGATGCGCGCATCACCTATCTGGAGGGCTATCTGTTTGACCCGCCCGAAGCCCGGGAGGCCTTTGCCGAGGCCGCCCGTATTGCCGGAGAAGCCGGGCGCAAGGTTTCCCTGTCCCTGTCAGACGGATTTTGCGTCGATCGCCACCGCGCCGCCTTTCGCACCCTGATCGCAAGCGGCGTTGATATTCTGTTTGCCAATGAGGACGAACTGCTGTCGCTCTATGAAACCGAAGACTTCGATCAGGCCTGCCGTGAGGCGCGCAAGGAATGCGAACTGGTTGCCGTAACCCGGGGCGCGGCGGGCTCCGTTATCGTCACCCCCGACGAGCGCATCATCGTTCCCGCCGAACCGGTCAGCGATGTCGTTGATACCACCGGTGCCGGAGATCTGTATGCCGCCGGTTTTCTCTATGGATTTGCCAAAGGACACGATCTGACGCGCTGCGGACGCCTTGCCGCTCTGGCCGCATCGGAAATCATCTCGCATATGGGCGCACGACCGGAACACGATCTCAAACAACTGGCCGTGGACAGAGGCATATTGAAAGGCTGATTGTGAAGCCGAACACGCCTACCACGGCAGGACTTCACCATTGGTGTGCCAGAACAGGCCGGTATTTTCCGGACCCAGCCGGTCGATGATGCCGATCAGCCCCTCGACCGACTCGTCCACATCAATCAGGCCATTGCCGCCGGTCATGCGGGTGCGCACATAGCCTGGATGCAGCAGGGCGACGCTCATGCCTTCCCTGCCAAGATCGACCGAAAGCGAGCGCCCGGCCATATTGGCCGCCGCCTTGGACATGCGATAGCCATAGGACCCGCCTGAATCATTGTCGTCGATCGAGCCCATGCGACTGGTCACGATGCAGATTTTCGCGCCTTGTGCAAAACGATCGCGCAAGGCCGCCGTGACCATCAGCGGCGCCAGGGCGTTGATCTCGAACTGTCGGTGAATGGAATCCGCGTCAAGGTCATCAAGTGTGACCACCTCCATCAGACCGGCATTGTTGATGAGCACGTCAAGAGGCGCGGTGCCCATACCATTGCGCAGAGTCGCGATCCCCTCCGGCCTCGTCACATCGACATCTTCAACTATGGTCAGTTTTTCCCCGACCACCTGCGCAAGCTCGTCAAGCTCCGGCGTCGTCGAACGACAGGCGGCAATGACCTCATCTCCCCTGCCCGTGAACTGTCGGCAAAACTCAAGCCCGATGCCCCTGTTGGCGCCGGTAATCACAATCTTCATGCCCTGCTTTCCTTTCATGACAATATTCCGGTCACACGAACGGTTGAAAAACAACACATAGTACCAGCGAGCGAAAAGGCTGACCTTTGCATTCCCGTCGGGCCAGTTTACCTCCCCGCTCCCCGGACAAGCGCAGCGCAGAGCCGGGGTCCAGGGCCGCAAGTGATATGCTTTTGTTCCTGTTCATTTTTTCACCACACTCCCGTCGCTTTGCTCTGGATCCCGGATCAGCGATATCGCTTGTCAGGGAGGCGAAATATCGAGGCGAGGAGAGAAACGTGAGTCAATCTTTTCGTTCGCTGGTATAACAGAAGAACACGGTAGATGAAATGCCGGAAGTTCAGGCATGACGCAATTGCGCCGTCGTCGAGCGCCCGAGCAGGTGCCAGCTGCCGACCAGCCCTGGCGGCAGCACAAGCAACACAACCAGAGCGAATATTTCAGCGGCAACAACCGGCGAAAAGGAAAAGCTCATTTCCATCGCAAAGGTCACAATCGCCCATGCTGCCAGCCCGCCGAACAACAGCGCCAGCCCGGTGCAGATCAGCGCCAGAACCAGATATTCCAGCAAATGCACCAGCAGAATGCGACGCCTCGTCGCCCCCAGCACCTTGAAAATCACTGTTTCTTTCTGCCGTTCGCTCTGTGCGGCTGCCATCGCCCCGGCCAGCGCCACGGCGCCCACCAGCAACAATACCAGACTTGCAGCACGTATCGCCGCAAGGACGGTATTGAGGATACGATCAACGGCGGCCAACACCTCGCGCACGGCGATCGGGGTGATGTCGGGATATTTGTTGACCAGAGCCGTCACCAGCCGTCCCTCCCTTGCGCTATCGCCCTGCCCCGGCAGTCTCATGGTGGCCATGATTTTAAAAGGCGCGTTTTGCAGCGTATCGGGGGAAAAAATCATCACGAAATTGATCGACAGACTTTCCCATTTGACCTTGCGCAAATTGGCAATTCTTGCAGATATATTGCGGCCGAGGACATTGACGGTAATCATATCGCCGAGATGCAACCCCAGCCCTTCGGCGATTTTTTCCTCGAACGAGACCAGCGGCGGGCCGTTATAATCTTCCGGCCACCATTTGCCGTTTGTTACCACCGAACCCTTTGGCACATGGGGCGAAAAGGTCAGACCGCGGTCGCCGCGCAGCACCCAGGCGGTGCCCGCCGATGGTTTTATCTGTTCGGCGGGTTTGCCCGCCAACCGTACAAGACGACCGTGCAGCATGGGTGCGGTATTGATTTTTACCCCGGGCACAATGGCCCGCGCGGTGTCGCCAAACCCTGAAAGGTCGCTTTTGTCGATATCAAGCACGAAAAAATTCGGGGCATCGGCAGGCAAACCGGTTTCAAGTTCCGCAACAAGCGCATGATGCACCAGCGAAACCGTCGCCAGCAAACCAAGACCGATCCCCAGCGAAAGCACAATGGTCTGTAACAGCGGTGTCGGACCCGCAAGGCTGGCCCGGACCAGAGCAAGGCTGTTACGACGCGGGCGCGGCAGTTTCGCAAAGCCCTTTTTGAGCAAAAAGGCAATCCCGGCAAAGGCAAAATACATCATCATGAAACCGGCGCAGACCAG
>JALXEI010000155.1 GCA_027069645.1 Hyphomicrobiales bacterium | reverse complement strand
CTACAGCAATCTTTCATTTCAATATTCCTTATTGGGCTGCGCCGGATTGGCCACGTTTGCGCCAAAGCGCATAGATCGTCAGCAGGATGAATATGCCAAGCGCCGGAAACAGCACATAATCCAGATAGCCGACCAGGGCCGACAGACCGACGACACCAAACAGCACCACCAGAACCGGAGTAAAGCAGCACAGTGCAGCCGTTACGGTGCCGATGATACCGACCTTTAACAATGATTTATCATTCATGGGATCAGGATTCGCCTTCTGTCACAGTCGCTTCATATCCGGCCGAGGCCGAGGCAGCGGCGATATCGTCAACCGTGGCGACCTCGTCGTCAAAAACAACGAGGGCTGTTCTTGTGTCTGAATCGGCCGCCACCGATATGACGCCCTCAACACCGCCCATCGCGGATTCAACGATAAAGGGGCAACTGGCGCAGTACATGCCGGGGACGGCAAATTTCACGGTTTGTTCCGCCGCAAACAGCGGTGCGGCAACCAATAGGCCAATCAAGGCAAAGGCGGGTGTTCCAAGTCTCATAAGGTTTCCTTTCAAAGTCCAAGCATGATGGGGGCAATAATTGGCGCAATCCAGTTCCAGAAAACCGCCAGAATTATCAAAAAGGTCGAGCCAAACAAGGCACCTTTGACCAACCTGTTGGGCAAGGGGCGGGCGCAGGCCTCGCCATCGCAGCAATCTTGGGGTTTGCGATATACCAGCCAGTAACCATAGCCTAGAAACCCGAGCGTGATCACAATGAAGAACGGCTTATAGGGGGCCAGAGCGGTCAGATTGCCAACCCACGCGCCGGAAACCCCTAGGCTGAACAGGATCAAAGGAATGATGCAACAGCTGGAAGCCGCAATCGCCCCAAGGATACCCCCCGCCGCAATCATACGGTTTTTACGGCTTTGGCTGGTTGGTTGCTGCCCTGTCAGGTCGGTTGTTTCAGTCATATTTTGCACTCGCAGTTGTGGCTTCTTGGTGATAGATACGATCTGTAGCAGCTACAGATGCAAGGGATTTTCCAAATGGGCCAGTTCACAAACGCGCGAGGGTATCCGATTGGCCAGATGTCGCGTGAAACCGGCGTCAATATCGAAACGATCCGCTATTATGAACGGATCGGGCTGATGCCAAAACCGGATCGGACCGCAGGGGGCAACCGGCAATATAATCACGATCAGCTAAAGCGGTTGTTCTTTATCCGGCGGGCGCGCGGCCTGGGGTTTACGCTTGATGAAATCCGGGGCCTGTTCGAAATGGCGGATCGTCAGGATTTCTCTTGTAGCGAGGTGCATGATTTGACGGTTGATCATCTGGCCTCGGTTCGGGACAAGATCGCCAACCTGAAAAAGCTGGAAAAGATGTTGTCGGATATGGTTTCCCAATGCAGCCGCGGGGACGTGCCCGAATGCCCGATTCTGGACGCGTTGTTCGAGGTTAACTAATCGCAGGATACATCGCATTTGCCAGCGCATACAGGCTTTGCTAACCTGCCCTCGCTCAAGTCGGCAGGCAGTGAGCGTAATCGGTGTGTGCCATATCAAATCTGTTCGTCAGAAAGGTATGACATGACACAAAGACCAAAACGCCGGGGCCGCAAATCTCCGCCGCAATCCGTAAAACCCGCCGATGCCTTTTC
>JALXEI010000154.1 GCA_027069645.1 Hyphomicrobiales bacterium | reverse complement strand
CAAGAACATCCTCACCCCCTTCACCGCTCTCGCCGGTCGCGTCAGCCGCCCCGTCATCTTCAAGCCCCATATCCGCCCCCCATGCGGCGGCAAGGTCATCCTGATTTTCTTCTCCACCCGGAAACATCTTGTCATCTCCTGTTGCACTCGGTCATTCCAGCCCGCGATAAGGTGAAAATGCAGACTGGTGAACTACTGAATTATGATTTCCTTGAACAGAACCCGCCTGATTTCGGCCGGGTGAATTGTGATATTGATGCGTCGCATCAGTTCCTGCTTGAGACGATAAACACCGGCGGATCCTTCAAGGTCGGAGCGGCGCATCTCGCGCAAATAGATCTGAAACATATCCTGGATCCGCGGCAGTTTGGGTTTGAGGGCGTCGATGTTTTCCTGACTGTCTGCTTCGAGGGCAATTTTAAGCTTGAGATACCGGGCTCGTTTCCGGCCGGAAGCAAGATTGACGACCATTTCCGGCATATCAAAATAAACGGACGGGGTTTCCACTTTTCCGGTTGGGCCATTCTGCGGTGTCGATCCGATCATACCGGTAAAATAAGCCCCGCCCCCGCCCGCAAGCAAGAGCACAACAACCCCCGCAACAATCATCAAAACCGGCTTCTTTTTCTTCTCGTCATCCGCCGTCCCGTTGCCATCATCAGCGCTATCGTCCGCAGAAAGATTTTCTTCGGCCATCAAACATCTCTCCCGATGTTGCAATTATTTCACTTCCGGCCTTCACAAAAAAGACGGTCCACCTGGACATTTTTGCCGCCCAAACCCTTAACAAAACCTTACCTTGCCGCCGAAAGCGGCAGTTTTTGCCGGGAAATTCTTGCCCGGTGCACGTGACTGTCAGGGGTGTTTTTTTTATATCCTGTTGTATTTTCATGGTTAATTACTGGCATATATTATGCAGCATCGTCAGGAATAACAGCCAGGCCGAATTATTACACCTGTGCAGTTCGTCTTTCGGCCCGATCCGATGTTCAACCAGAAGTCCGGTGGAAAATCATTACATGGAAAACGCAATACTTGTCACCTTGTCCCGGCAAATCACCCTTCAACGAAAAATGGATATCATCGCCAATAATATGGCCAATATGAATACGGCCGGTTTCAAAAGTGATGAATTGAAATTCGAGGAATATCTTTCCCCTGTTGCAAGGGTTGACGGTTTCCAGACCGGCGACAGGCAGGTCAGATTTGTCTCAGACCCTCACATGGTTCGCAATCTGTCTGCGGGCGCTCAAAAACAAACCGGGCGCGAACTCGACCTGGCCATTTCCGAGGATGGCTGGATGGTGGTGTCAACCCCGCAAGGTGAACGCTATACAAAAAACGGCCAGTTGCACCTGACAGGTGATGGTCTGCTTGTCACATCCGAGGGAGCCCCTGTGCTCGGTGAAGGCGGTGAAATCGGTTTTGATCCCGGGGAGAGCGATATTGTTATTGGCAAGGACGGAACAATTTCCACCAGCGCGGGCACAAAGGGCCGGCTGCGGCTGGTCAGGTTTGAAAACCCGCAAATGATGCAAAAGCACGGCAGCAGCCTCTATTCCAGCAATGAACCCCCTGTCAATGATGACAGGATCACCGTGACGCAGGGCGCCTATGAAACCTCCAACGTCAACCCGATAAAACAGATGA
>JALXEI010000153.1 GCA_027069645.1 Hyphomicrobiales bacterium | reverse complement strand
AGTTTTTCCTGGCCTGGTATGGCGTAGAGATTTGAAATATGCCAGAGTTTTTCGGCTTGCGTGGCAAGGGCATTGACCAGCACGGGGTGGGCATGGCCAAGGGCATTAACAGCGACACCGGCAGCAAAATCGAGGTAACGGTCACCATCTTTTGTATACAGATAGCTGCCACGGCCATGATCGAAGGCAAGTTCGGGGTGGTTATAGGTTGAAAAGAGAGGTGAGCTGTCTGTCCCGTTCATCTTGTCAGATCCGTTCCGGTAAATCATCACCGTTGTCTGTTTTCCGCAGGGGCCATGCCAGTGTGTTTTTCCCCGGAAAACCGTTTGTGGATATTCCCTGTGAATATCCGGCCTGTTGAAAACCAAAACGCTGCCATTGAACTGTCGATAACAGGATCTCCTGGCAGCGAAAGGATCGTACTTTAGACATATATATGCGCAAGTCAACCGTCAGCGCTCCGCAATGCGGTTTTGCATTTGTCCAGCGATAAATTTGTCCCGGGGACAATATGTCCGAAGGTGAGTCGATATGGCTCAAAAATGCAACAGGTTAATATTTAGTATCCAAAGCCTCTTGGCCGGAGGGGGGGATTTGTGCCAGTATGACCAGGTAAGCGAGTTGTAAAAGTTGCGGACTTGCGATGAGTCACAAGGCAGGTTCGCGCGTATCCTCTGTAGCAGTTCGAGTTGCATATCGCCCCGCCGGCATTTGCCCCTGTGGTCGCCCTGGCGGGAGCTGTTGCGGTATGTCTGTTAGTTGTACAGGTTACTCTGGACAGAAACCCGGAAATGGTCTTCCAACCCCGTTCCGGTTCATGCGCAGGTAGCCGAAAATTTCATAATAATTGTGTTGAGCAAGGGGAGCACTGTCCCCGTGTCCGTTATGAACACCGTTTGTCGCGCTCCGTCGGGCGAGGCCGGTTCGTTCGGGCAGGGAAGACGGGTGTAATCCGGTCGGATTTGCGATTCCTGCTGATATCGGCAGGTGTCAGGTTGCAGGCTATCAGTTTGTTTTTACAAAAGAATAGCCGCCGGAAATGAACTGATCGGTCGTTTTGCCTTGATAAAAGAGAATATGAGGAGGCATTCGCATGGCCTGGACTGATGAACGTGTGGAGCTATTGAAAAAGCTGTGGGCCGAAGGATTGAGTGCGCGGCAAATTGCCGATCAGCTGGGTGGTGTTACACGCAATGCCGTGATCGGCAAGGTGCACAGACTGGGACTTTCCGGTCGGGCAACAACAACGCGCACCAAAACCGTGAGGCCGCGGAAGAAACGGACAGATTCAGTCGTCAGGCCTTTGTCGGGACGAGCGGCGAGCCCGGCCGTCAGTCCGGGGGTCGCCAACCCGAAACAGTCTCCGGGGCTTGAAAATTTCCCCACGGCCCTGATGCCCCCCGTCGATGAACTTTTTATTCCGGTCAAGGACCGTGTAACCATGGAAACCCTGAAGGAACACCATTGCAAATGGCCGATAGGCGACCCGGCCGAAGAGGATTTCCATTTTTGTGGTCACAAGCGTCATGGTGATGGCGTATATTGTGAATTTCATGCTGCAAAGGCCAGTCAGCCCTCGCGTCGTACAGTACGCAGGAAAACGCAAAAGCAGATGATCTCTCATCGCTAAAGCGGTGAAATTCCCGGAGCGCGGCACCCCGATTTTGGCCGTAAACTCGTAAACAGGGTAGAAATGGCAGGAGCAGATTTGTTTTCCCGCAAAGCGCAGGTTCGCAGGAAACCTTCCGGTTTTCAAGAGCTTGCAACGCAGCGGGAGAGCAAAATTGCCCTGTCCGCAGGATGCCGGAAGCACTGCAACCAGCGGCCAAAATGATCCGGCACTTACAAAAGTACACGCGGCGATCATTTTAACCTCGTATTTTTGCGTTTTTTGGCACCATTCTCGACCCTGTTTATGAGTTTACGGCCTGGATCGGGTGGGGGATGGCCGGAGGCAAACCGGGTTCGCTTCCGGTCTTTTTATTTGACAGGAACGGATCTGATAGCCCTGCTAAAATCTTTCCATACCAATCGCCCTGATGCTGACGAATTTTACGGGGGCGTGCAAGCGGACCGATAGGCAATGAGGGGCATTGCCCGGTCAGCCGGAAAAAGGGGGCCCGTCCCCTTGCATGTTCATTCTCCGCTTCACCCCACCAAAGAGCGCGCACTTTGGAAACCCGATTTTAATACCAGGGAGCATAAATCCTGACCTTTGTATTCTGGTCGGGTTCGCAAACCATTCCGCTCCCCGGACAAGCGACCGCGCAGCGCCGGGGTCCAGAGTCGCAAGTGATATGCTTTTGTTTTTATTCCTTTTCTCAACCTGTTCCGTTTTTGCTGCCCCTGGATCCCGGATCAGCGCTGTCGCCTGTCCGGGAAGCGAAACATTGAGGCCGAAAGAGAAAGGTGAGTCATACTTTTTGCATTCCGGTATAAGAGGGGTTTGGGGATAAATCCCCGACGCGGTGCGCGTATCACGCCTGCCTGGCGAAGACCAGCGGCGACAGCCGCTTTCATACCGGGAAATGAAGTCATCTCCATTGCGGCCGGTATGACATCCACCCCGAAAACTATCCCTTGTTGAACAGCACCATCGGATCGTGGCCCATCTCGACAAAATGTGGATGCAGTTCCTTCAGCACCTTGTGGTCGCGGCGCACCAGCCCGGTCAGATCTTGCCATTCGGGATGGTCGTCTGTCAGGCGGTGAAACAGAATGGGGGTGGCAGCCGGATGCAGATCGGTGCCGCTGGTCTGGCTTGATATGGTCAGCGATAACCCCCGCATGACATTCTTTCCCCGCACCATGTGATACATGGTCATCAGCCGGGCCGAACCGCTCGACATGGTGAGGAAATGCAGGAAGGGCGTGCCGATCGGCACCAGAATTTTCCCGCCCTGTTCATAGCCGGGATTTTTATCACGAAACATCAGGCCGGGTCCCTGATCCGACCAGTAGATCTCCATTTGATAAATCATGTAACGATCGGGATCGACAAACGCCGGGCGCAGGCAAATATAGTTGCCTTCATAATAGTCGTAAAGCCGCCGGTTATAGCCGCCATAGCTCACATCGGCGACCATGTTCATCTCATCGGCGCGATTTTTCTCGCCCTCAAGATCAATGCCCAGTGCCTGTTCGAGACGCCGCAGGGTCTTTATGGTGTAGTCCCCCCGAAAAAAACGAAAAATGGTCGCATCACCCAGCAGGGCCTTTTCGGCCAGCTTTGTTTGCGACCAGCCCTTTCGTGCGATTTCGTCACGGATACGCGCCACAATCGGATCTGTGTCTTCGGTCATATTCCCCCTTTCCCCCCCGGTCGCGGAATCATTCAAAGAGGCAAATTGCTCTTTCTTTCTGTTTGTAACGGATATGGCACGCGCCCGAAAGCCCTCACTTGCCGGTCTGTTTTCCATTTTTCACCATTTGAAGAAAAAATGACAGGGATTGATCGGCTCTGATAACGAACTGATGGTTGGCGCAGGCGGCTGTTTTTGCAATTCTTTTCCCCATGAAAGACAACAGGCAAACAGATAACGACCCTGCGAGACAGCAACAGTCAGACCGGATGAATTCAGGCAAGGGAACTGATCAAATGGAAAATGACAGAAAAAACAGGCCGGATTCCCTGCAAATCAGACGAATTCGAAGGAGCCGGGCAGTTTCAATGGTGATGTTGCTGATCTCCTTTTTGACCTTCTGGTCACTGGCTCTCGGTTCCCTTCGCAACAGGGCCGGACACCTGACCATGAACAGGGCGATGTTCTCGCAGCCTGTCGGACTAACACTGATTTTTCCCGCAAGACGCGCCGGGGAAATTGCCGTGACCAGGAATGAAGAATTTTGAATCCCGATGTGTGGCATGGGCGGACAAACCTGTACCCCCCGGTTCGTTCCATGCCTGCACGGGGGATGGGCAAGGATTACCGAAAGGCATATCCTTGCCCGTCAACCCCTTCTCTCACCGATCAGTATACAACAGGCCATGATCGTGCCGTAAAGACGATTTATCACCTGAACTGTTGCCGTTCCTTGCAAAAACTCCTGGACTGTTGAACAGGTGATGTGAGACAAACGGTTAACAACCTGAATCGGGAACCGGACCATGAAGCCCCTGCTTCCATATATTTGTCGCGCGGTCACGCGACGCTGGACCACAATTGCCTTGCTGGCCATGATTCTGGTGCCTGTCATATCGGGTCTTGCCGCCATTGCACAGGGATATTCCACCGACCGGCCCGACGGGCGCTATGACACGCGCAGCTCCTATTGTCGCGAACTGGAACGCGAACTGGCCAGTGACTGGGTACAGGGACGCAATGCCACCAGTATCCTTCCTGAACTCAATCGCAAAATTCGCAAGCAGGACGCCCTGTTCAACCGGTTGCAGAACAGGGCCGACCGCATGAACTGCTATGAAAACATGTTTATTTTCGGCAGATCCTTGCGGCGAACCCGGAAATGTCTTGCCATTGATCGCAAGATCCGCTCGGCCAAACAGGAACTGATCAGGCTGCGCGACAAGCGGGCAACCATCAGGGATTCACGGCGCAGTGGCAACCGCCGCAACCGCCTGATCAGCGAACTGGCACGCAACAATTGCGGCGATCAGTATCGCTATGAAGCGCGTCGCAATTCTCCAGGCTGGTTTGAAGACAGTGGCCTTGGCGATCTGTTTGGCGGTTTCACCCGCCCGCGCCGCCGCCGCGATGACAATTTGTCCGGGACAATCCAGCCCTATGCCACCTATCGAACCATGTGCGTTCGTCTTTGCGACGGCTATTATTTTCCGGTCAGTTTCTCAACGCTGCCCAGCAGCTTCCCCCGCGATCAGGATGTTTGCCAGAACAAATGCGCCGCACCGGCCGAACTCTACGTCTATCGCAATCCCGGCGGCGAAGTGGAACAGATGATCTCGCCGGACGGACGTCCCTATGACAGTCTCAAAAATGCCTGGCGCTATCGCAAGGAATATATAAAGGGCTGTTCGTGCAAGGAAACGGAATATTCCGTTGCCGATATCGAGGCGCATAACAATCCGAAAAAGCAGGCCGCAAACGAATCATCAGCCGCAACGCCTGCCGCGGAACACGAAAAGGCAACCGGCAAGACCGCAAAACCTCCAAAATCGGATTTTGACAAGGTCAAAACCATAGAAGACCTGATTCGATAGAATCATCCCGCCGTTATTGTTCCGGAAGCCTTGCCCGGCGCTATCGCCTGTCCGCAAAGCAATACGACCAGCGGGTGAAAGATACGCAAAAAGCTCTAAACCCTGTCAGGTTCATAACACCCCCTTCTGTGCAAGAGGCTGGTTCAAAGCTCCTCACTGATTTTATTGGCTTTTTCCTGCCCATTATCTGCGCAAACCGGCTTGTAAGGGACGCCAGCCCCGTTCTGCGCCGGTTTGCTTGATTCTGAACAGGAAAAACCTCAATAAAATCAAGCGACGAGTTTTGAACCAGCCTCTAAAACTGTATAAGTATTAACTGTCACAATCTGGTCGCAGGATGGTCCTCAACTTACCACAACGACCGGTAGTCTTGTAATCAAGGGTTAACTATACCATTACACCGAGGATCATTAAATGAGTGAAACATCAGTATCAAAGCCGGATTTCATGAAACTGGCCCAAATAGCCCCGTGTACACCTGAAGACTTCGCTGATTTGCGCGAACTTCACAAGGCCGCCATCGCTCATTCCGGCTGGCACTTTTACAGTAATGCCGAGGTTGATGCCAAATTGAAGGAAATCGATAAACCGGACTATACCCTCACCCTTTTAAAGGAGAAACTGCTGCTGGCCCGCATACATGATACACTTGTTGGCACTTCCTCCTGGCGTCCATCGCGCGAACATCTGCAAACCGCAGTCATAACGGGCCTTTATGTCAATCCCCTGTTTTCAGGGGGCGGCATTG
>JALXEI010000152.1 GCA_027069645.1 Hyphomicrobiales bacterium | reverse complement strand
GCTCCCCTTTCCATGAATATCAGCGATCTGTTTTCGAGTGATTGTTCTGTGTCGCGAAGCGTGAAATACGTTTGGAAAAATCACGGAGAATGGTTTGTGAGCAGAAAAACGACCTTGCACGAATCAGAGCTGTAAAACAGCCTCTGGCTGGCGGTGCCGTTGGAAAATCGGGAGATGTCCGGTGTTTCTTCCGGCCCCGATAAGACTTCTTTAAATCAACACCTGTATCTTTCACCCTATATATCGGGTCCGAATTTCTCGCGCAGCGGGAAGCATGGACAATGTTTTGCATTCGCCATGATGTGCTCGCCGATAGTAGTTGGGTTGAAGGCTGGATCAATTGTTTTGTGCGTACCGGCAGGTAAAGCGGAGAGCTTGTCTGTGATGAAACTGTTTGTACGTTGCGCAATTTCGATGATTGCCGTCCTTGTGCTTGCCGGTTGCAAAACCGTCAGTGGACCTCAAAAACTCGGAGGCGGCATCAATAGTCCCGCCCCTGACATGTCCTGGAAACGGGATCTGGCTTCGGGTGTTTTTAGTGAGCGCATGGAGCCGGCAACACCGAGCTGGTTCAACAGATCAGTGCCAGAAAAACAGGCTGTCGCTCGCGCTCGTACCCGTATCAGTTCCATCCGCCAGATGGCCAGTCGGCTGGCACCGGCCGGTTTTAATGTCAGCACCCTTTCCAGCATGGTTGGCAAAAGGCGTCAGGCGAGGATCGGCTGTATTCCGGCAGATTTGAAAATGCTGCTCAATACGGTGGCATGGCACTATGGCAAAAAGGTTCATATCCAGTCCGGCTATCGTTCCAGGCGGCATAACCGCCGTGTTGGTGGCGCAAAACACTCCTATCATCTGAAATGTCAGGCCGTAGACATTCAGGTCAGTGGTGTGAACAAATATACATTGGCCCGCTATCTCAAATCTCTGCCCGGTCGTGGCGGTGTCGGAACCTATTGCAATGTTTCGACCGTTCATATTGACGTGGGACCGAAGCGAAGCTGGCATTATGGTTGCCGCTGGAAGTCACGAAAGCGATATGCTTCGCGAACCAAATAGGTCATTTGAAAAAAAAAGCGACGGCACAAGCTCGTCGCTTTTTCATTGCGCAGGCCATCAGGAGGCGGTGGTCACAAGTTCGGTTTCGGCAGGGGGAGGGGATGTGCTATCGGTGCTGTCCTCGTTTTGCTGTTCGCCCCTGTCCTCCTCGCCAGCGGGGATAAACCAGCCATCAATCAGATCGAGTTGCGGGCCGGTGAACTTCACGCCGCTCTCGACACATTGTGATATGACCGAATCGCGGAAGGTCCGGGCCAGCACAATGGCACTGTCCTCCTTGCTGAACCAGTGACCATGACGGCGGATGCGGTCCAGAATGGCCTGAACATGGGCAGGGTCAACAGGCAGTTTTATTTTACTGCCCCTCTCGGCGGTCTGTGAGGCCGTTTTGGAAAAAACAAAGCCGTTTTCGCGGATTTCTTCGGAAAGCAGTTGAAACAGCCTCTGGTAATAGCGGGCCGACAAAGCCGGGATATCGGCCACCTGGAGTATATTGTCGATAACGGATTTAAGAGGCGCCTGTCGGGCATCTTCCATTTTCGCGGCACCTTCCTTTGCGGGGGCGATGCCCGTGTCGTTTCCGTTTTTCCGGTCGGGTGCACTATCACTGCCAGCCTGTGCTGGCGAGGCCGTCTGTGGCCGGTTGTGCAGCTTTTTGTGCCAGACCATGAAGGGGGCCTTTTCAGACAGGACAAATTCCTCGCTGAGCGCCTGGGCAAGCAGCACCGAGAATTGCCCGTGTCCGGCCCATTTTGTGTCAATGGTGCGTTTGAGACCGACGGCATTGCGCACGCTGGTCGCGAGGATCTCCATTGGTACCGGCTTGTCGGAGGCTTCAACGATTTTGGCCACTTCGGCGATGATCTCGGCGCGGGCTTCGGCAAGGGGATCCGCCTTTTTACCGTTGCCGGCCGCATAGCCGGTTATCGGGGCACGGCTGCCCGCACTTTCATGCAAAAAGGCGACGAGCGCATCCTCGGTGATGATTTCATCGGCCAGCGAGGTGTAGGACCTTGATGTTTGCAGACCGCCATAGATCATCGTGCGCCGGTCATGAGAGCGCAGGCGCAGCAAAATCGGCACGAAATCGCTGTCCCCCGACATAATGACAAATTCATCTATTTTCGGATCATGTTCGATCAGGTCGCGCATATCCAGCACCATGCGGATATCGGAACCGTTTTTGAGCTGATTGGTCAGGGGCGGGCAATCGATGACCTCATAGCCGGCATGCATGAAATGGTTGCGCACATAGGCAAAGCTGCTCTTGTCGCGGTTTTTCAGCACCGGATTGCCATAGACTCTGGCGATGACCATGCGCCTTTGCGGTTTGATGCCCGCTGTATTGATGGCCGATGTGGAAAGGCCGCCTTCCAGCAGAGCGGCGGTCCAGGCAACGGGATTGGTGGCAAAATGCGTTGCGGCAAAGCGATCACGGCTCAGCAGGGATATGTATATATTGTCGAAATCAATGAACAGGGCTGTCAGGCGTGGCCTGTCCTGCCGGGCGGATGCCAGCCGCTGATGTGTGTCGCGCATATTCATATGATTTCCCCCGTCCAGAAACGAATCACTTTCCATTATCGGCAGGATGCGGAGGGATACAAGGGGATTATCCCGTGCCCGCTGATATTCGTTCTGTGGTTCCGGTGTAGCCGGAAAGTTCAGCAAATCCGTCTGTCTTTTCCAGCTTGCAGCTATTTCACCGAGGCTACCCGGGTTGTCACCGGGTCACGACTCATCAGTTCGTCAATGCGATCACGTTCTTTTTTGAATTTGGTCAGCAAATAGCCCTTGAGGACCCGGCCGCGCGGCACAGGGATGGTCATGGCGTTGACGGGACGGTTGTTGATCAGCACCTCAAAATGCAAATGGGGCCCTGTTGATCGTCCCGTATTGCCCAGCAGGCCGATGATCTGACCCTGTCGGACCCTGACCCCTTTTTTGATCCCGGCGGCAATCCTCTGCAAATGACTGTATGAGGTCTTGTAGCCATTGGCATGGCGGATACGCACATAGTTGCCGCTATAGGCGGTCATGGCGGCCTTTTCGACGATGCCGTCTCCGGCGGCCAGAATGCGGCTGCCGCGCGGACCGGCCCAGTCTGTTCCGGCATGCAGCTTGCGCACATGCAAAATCGGATGCATGCGATAGCCAAAGCCCGAGGAAAGGCGAACATTGCCGCGTACGGGTTTGCGCATCAGGAATTTCTTGGCGTTTTTTCCGTCGCGGTCATAATAGTCTATGCGCCCGTCCGGCGTTCGAAAGCGATAGAAGGCGCGCTTTCGGCCATTCACGGTGATGGACGTATAGAGCAGTTCATTGGGTATATTCTCGAAATTTTCGCGATCCTGTCTTGTGTCAAAAAAGGCTTCGAAGCTGTCGCCTGGCTGGGTGCGTCGTTTGAAATCGGTATCAAAAGCGTGGATGCGCAGCAGTTTGAGGATTTTGTTTGCGGACAGTTTCTGCTGCAAACCGGCCTGATAAAAGCTCTCGTAAAGGGTGGCGCGCCGTGGCCAGGAGTTTTTCCGCCCGTAAAACCGGGTGGTGCCGGCTGTTTTGCTGGCAACATATTCCCCGGCCTCGTTGCGCGATATGGTAACAAGATGCTGTTTGCCACTGTATAATGAAATTTCTGCAGGTTCGGTTTTGCCCGGATCCGAGGGTTTTGGGACCGCGACATAACGCAATTTCTGGCCGATCTTGAGATTGGCCGCCGGATAGATTTTGTTCATCGCAGCAATGATTTTGGCAATCTGCGGTCCTTCGGCCCCGGCACTGCGCAACAGAATGGCCATTGAGTCGCCGGAACGGACGGTGATTTGATGTTGTTCCGGTTCCGGCTGATCGGCATTGGCGGCAACAGATGTTTTCTCGATGATTGTGGTGTTCTTTAAACCGGCAGACGGGGAAAGAGCGGGATTTTCCCCCGAAGGTTTGTCGCTGGCCGTGTCATCGTTCGCAGCGAGTTGCCGGTCGCTGGCAAAGAAATCATCGGCAGCAATGGCGACAAGGATCTGTGCCCGCGCATCGGAAAGGGTATAGCTGTCATCACCCGGCGCTATTTCAGGCGACAGGGGGCTTGTGGCTGTAGTGGCACCCGGTGATGCCCCCCCTGACTTGTGGCCGTCTGTTTTCTCCGCCGGTTTGCGGTTGGTATAGAGTTTGTAGGGGTCAAAAGGGGGAATGGCCGCGCGATTGTCGGGCCTTGCTGTTGCAAGCGTGTTGATGAGGCGTGCATAGGGCTTGATCACCAGGTATTCGCGATTATCCCTTTTGCGGGCGAAACTGTCATGGATAATCTGGCGGGTTGAAAGGCCCTTTGCGGTGACAATCAGACGATCGCTCTTGGGGCCAATAAAATGCGGGCCGGTCTGGTGATTGACGAGCAGCGGTTTGAATGGTTTCATGGCCCGTGTGGCAATCCCCCGAAGCTGGCTGAACAAATCGCCGGAGCCAAGTTCCCTGTCCGTTTTCATCGAGGCATACAGAACGGTGCCGATGGCGCCGACACCGACAAGACCGGCAAACATCGTGCTGAGAATCCATTTGACCATCGCGCCCTTGTGAGTGCCGTGATCAATCATGTAGATTTCGTGTATGATTTTATTGCCACCGCGCAGATAAACCCGGGGCAGGGCTTTGCGGGTGCCCCGTGGCACCCGTTCGCGTCGCCGACGCGATGTTCTGCTGATGTGGCGAGAGGGGCTCAATGGTGGACATCTCCCTTACGGTGGGACTCGTCGGTGAATAAAATCATGTCCCGATGCGCCAGATAATGCTTTTCATATTCGCGGGGGCCGGAATGATGTCATAAATCGACAGCTTCAGCAGTAGGCAACTTGGCATTTCAATGTGGCACCGATATGAATTCCACAATTTATGCACAGTGTCTGTCATTTTTTCTGTTCGGCCGGTTTTCTTCGGGCAGGCCCCGCGTTTCCTGATGTTGATAGCAGATCCGCACAAACATGAAAAGAAATTGTTTTTCAAAGAGATAGGCTGAATGTCGCGGTCGGGGGGCTGTCAGTCACGTTCCTGTGCATTTAATATCTTTTGCGCCGCAAATATCTGAAATAACGTAATTTTTTTCGAAAGCCCGCCAGAGCCTGTCCCGGTCGATGGCTCCTGCCGGTCCGACTTGTGGCTCTATATGTGAAAGTGTTTCAAACGGAGCAAAAGGGGTATGGTATGGAGGTGATTTGCAGGGTTTCAGGGCTGTGGTTACGGCCCGGTTAAAAAAACTGCAAAAAAGTTAAAAAGAGTGCTTGACCCCGGTGACGCCCGGGCATATAACTCAACTCCTGATCACGGGGCGAGAGACTTTCGGGTCGCTCCTTCGGGAACAGAAATTACTTTCATTCAGACGCTGTGCTGTGTAACATCGGATTTTCCGAAGGGATGCAGTATTGGCTTTTGACATCTGCTGTGGTTTGAGCTTCGGTGGTGTGAAAGATGACTTTTCTTCGTTGAAAGGTCGGCTCTTTGACAAGTGAATATGAACAAAGAAAGAGAAACGCAGGCAGCGGTTGTCCTGGCGGGTTTGTTTCGGAAGTCACCGGTTTTGATCTTCGGATTATTCTGGTGGTGGTGAAGCGGACTGAACGAGACTACTGTCTATCCTGCGTTTTGATTTTCAACCATGGTTTCATGATGTCCTCGTGACAGAAATGGAACCTTGTGTTGGAACTCGTCAATGTACGCAAAGACGCATAGCGACGGTCCGGAATTTCCATCCGGATCAATAGACAGAATCAACTTCTCAAATATGAGAGTTTGATCCTGGCTCAGAACGAACGCTGGCGGCAGGCCTAACACATGCAAGTCGAACGCGAACGCACCTTCGGGTGTTATTAGAGTGGCAGACGGGTGAG
>JALXEI010000151.1 GCA_027069645.1 Hyphomicrobiales bacterium | reverse complement strand
GGAAGTGCGACCTGCTTTTGAAATTTTATCCACAAGGAGAGGATAGGCCTTTGCCAGCCAGGTGACATCGGCCAGTGCATAGTCGAGCTGATGATCCTGCAAGGGGCGCTTTCTCCAGTCGCTGAAGCGGGAGGTTTTGTCGATGCGGGTATTCAGCGTCTTGTGGATCAGATCGGCATAGCCAACCTGTTCGCCAAAACCGCACACCATTGCAGCAATTTGCGTGTCAAATACCGGAGCGGGCAGACTGTTGGAGAGATAGTGAATGATTTCGATATCCTGGCGTGCGGCATGAAAGACTTTTGTTACGCCGGTATTCCTCATGAGATCAAAAAACGGTTCGAGAGAAATGTCATTTGCCAGGGGATCAACGATGACCTCGGTTGAGCCGTCAGACAATTGAATAAGGCACAGTTCCGGCCAGAAGGTGCTTTCGCGCATGAATTCGGTGTCCACGCACACAAAGCTCGATTGCGCCAGTCTGGTGCAAACCGGCGCCAGTTCGTCAGTTTGGGTGATTATTTTCATGGTGTATGTATAGCCTGTCGTAATTTGTTTGTCTTGTTTTTCGTTTTTTAAGACGGAACGAAGCGGTCGGGAACTGCTTTTGAATTTTTAATGCCGCGGGGCGAAATCACAGCCGATTTTTCACTGAGCCCGATTTTTTATTTTTCTGTCGCCAACGGGACCACTGAGTGTATGGATATTCCGGATCACTGAAATACACATGGTCGGGAAGATAGCAGTGAAACTCCGGAATGCCTGTATACTGCTGTTTGCCGTTGTAAATTCCCAATGCGATAGCCACAGATTGTCCACACGATTCCAACATACATTGCACCAGCCCCCCAACATGTAGTGGGTGTCAAATCTGCAACATACAATAATTTGTAATTGGCAGGAGAATCGCGCATAGTCTTTTCATTGAACATGGCAGGCGCATCTGACGGATAGTTCTGCATTTGTTCATATCTTCACGGTTTGCTTTCAAAGCTCCTGGCATCAGATCGATGATTTGTCGCCGCAGGTCATATGCGGTGAGAAATGCCGGATTGAGAGTGATCGTTTGGGTTGTCAGAGTACAGGTGTTGTAATCGATTTGCCCTGTTGGTGAATTGGTGAGTTTCGGTTTTTCAGCTTTCGGGCTTGAAACGCCAGGTAGCGTTGTCTCAAAGTCGCCCGACCAGTCACGGGCGCATCAATCAAAATAGTTTGGAAGGGGGCGTTTTTCCCTTCTTTTTATAACAGTGGTCCTGTTTCCGGACCACGTGGCCTTATTCATACGGGTCCCGAACCTTGTGTGTGCGTTGTTCTGTATTGCTTTTTGAGGGATTCCCGTCAGCACTCGGGGAAATAAAGAATGCGCATCGAACGCCGTTTTACCAAATCAAATCAATCCGCTTACGCAGATATCAGGTTTCGCAAGGCCTCAAGCGAAATTAAAAATCCGGACGGCTCGGTGGTCTTTCACCTTGATAATATAGATGTACCCGAGCAGTGGTCCCAGGTTGCGGCCGACATTCTCGCCCAGAAATATTTTCGCAAGGCCGGTGTCGCCGCACGTCTCAGGAAAGTTGAGGAAAATGCCGTTCCCTCCTGGTTGTGGCGCAGTGTACCCGATGAAGAGGCGCTGGCAAGTCTTCCGGAAGAAGAGCGCTATGGCTCTGAAACGGATGCCCGTCAGGTATTTGACCGTCTTGCCGGAACCTGGACCTATTGGGGCTGGAAAGGGGGCTATTTCACAACAGAAGAGGACGCACGGGCATTTTTTGATGAAATGCGCTACATGCTGGCCATGCAGATGTGCGCCCCGAACTCGCCGCAATGGTTCAATACCGGGTTGCACTGGGCCTATGGTATTGACGGGCCGGGGCAGGGGCACTTTTATGTTGATCCGATCACGCGCGATCTCGTGCGTTCAAAATCGGCCTACGAACATCCACAGCCTCATGCCTGCTTTATCCAGTCTGTATCGGATGATCTTGTCAACGAAAACGGCATTATGGATTTGTGGGTTCGTGAAGCCCGTTTGTTCAAATACGGCTCGGGAACCGGCTCCAATTTTTCAGCCATTCGCGGCGCCAACGAGCCCCTGTCCGGCGGTGGCAGGTCTTCCGGTCTGATGAGTTTTCTGAAAATCGGTGACCGCGCGGCTGGTGCCATCAAATCCGGAGGCACGACAAGGCGGGCCGCCAAGATGGTGGTCATCGACATTGATCACCCCGATATCGAGGAATATATCAACTGGAAAGTCAAGGAAGAGCAGAAAGTTGCCGCCCTTGTTACCGGGTCAAAGACCTGTTCAAAACATCTTTCAAAAGTCATGCAGGCTTGCGTCAATTGCGAGGCTGACGGGGATGATTGTTTTGATCCCAAAAGAAACCCGGCTCTGAAACGGGAGATCAGGGCGGCCCGCAAGGCGCTGGTTTCCGATAATTATATCCAGAGGGTTATACAGTTTGCGCGTCAGGGATACACGCATATTGATTTTACAACCTATGATACCGATTGGGATTCGGAAGCCTATCTGACCGTTTCGGGACAAAATTCCAACAATTCCATCAGGGTCACTGATGATTTCCTGCAGGCGGTTATTGACGGGGGAACCTGGGAGCTGAAAGCGCGCACAAATGGCGAAGTGACCAAAACCGTTGATGCCGGTGAGCTTTGGGATCAGGTTGGACATGCTGCCTGGGCCTGCGCTGATCCGGGAATCCAGTTTCATACCACGATCAATGACTGGCATACATGTCCGCAATCGGGGCCGATTACGGCTTCCAATCCCTGTTCGGAATATATGTTCCTTGATGACACGGCCTGCAACCTGGCCTCTCTCAATCTGATGGCCTTCACGAATGACACTCACAAGCTGGACCTTGATGCTTTCGAACATGCTGTTCGACTGTGGACGATGGTCCTCGAAATTTCGGTGATGATGGCCCAGTTCCCCTCGCAAAAAATTGCCGAACTGTCATTTCGCTATCGCACGCTGGGGCTTGGATATGCCAATATTGGCGGTTTGCTGATGGCAATGGGGCTGCCCTATGACAGTGAGGAAGGGCGTGCACTTGCCGGTGCCATCAGTGCCCTGATGACCGGGACGTCCTATGCAACCTCGGCCGAAATGGCGGGTGAACTCGGGGCTTTTGAAGGCTATGAAAGCAATGCCCGGGACATGCTGCGGGTTATGCGCAATCATCGCCGGGCGGCCTATGGTGCCCATGATACCTATGAGAAACTGACCACAACCCCGGTTCCTCTCGATCATGGTTCATGCCCGGACAAGCAACTTGTGGAGAGGGCCTGCAAGGCATGGGACAAGGCGCTGGAGCTTGGCCAGGTGCACGGTTATCGCAATGCCCAGTCCAGTGTTATCGCGCCGACCGGAACCATCGGCCTTGTTATGGACTGTGATACAACGGGTATCGAGCCGGATTTCGCCATTGTCAAATTCAAGAAACTGGCGGGGGGCGGTTATTTCAAGATCATCAACCGCACAGTACCGATCGCGCTGCGCACGCTTGGATATAGTGACGCCGAAATCAGGGATATCGAAACATATGCTGTGGGAACCGGTACGCTGAAAGGTGCACCCTCGATCAACCACGATACCCTCAAGGAAAAGGGGTTTGATGAGACCACGATCAGCAATATAGAGCAGAGTCTGGAAAGTGCCTTTGATATCAAATTTGTTTTTAACAAATGGTCTCTCGGGGAGGACTTTTGCCGTGATACGCTGAAATTGGGCCAGGAACAGCTTGACGACCCGGATCTTGACCTGCTTGCGGCAATCGGCTTTTCGGCGAAAGAGATTGAGGATGCCAACGAATATTGTGTCGGGGCGATGACCCTTGAGGGGGCCCCGCATCTTAAGGACGAGCATCTGCCGGTCTTTGACTGTGCCAATCCCTGCGGGCGCAAGGGCAAGCGTTTTCTGTCCGCAGAAAGCCATATACATATGATGGCTGCCGCCCAGCCCTTTATTTCGGGGGCCATTTCAAAGACAATCAACATGCCGAATTCGGCGACGATTGATGAGTGCAAGGAAGCCTATATGCTGTCCTGGCGTCTTGCCCTGAAAGCCAATGCTCTTTATCGCGATGGCTCGAAACTCTCGCAACCTCTCAATACCCAGCTTCTTGCCGATGAGGATGAAGAAAAGGAAGATGTGGTCGAGGCCCTGGCCAGCGCCGAGGCGACGGCCCGGAAAGCATCGATTGTTGCCGAGCGCATTGTTGAAAAGGTTGTTGTCCGCGAACGCCTGAAGTCGGAACGGGAAAAGCTTCCGGACCGGCGGACCGGTTATACCCAAAAGGCTGTTGTCGGTGGTCACAAGGTCTATTTGCATACCGGTGAATTTCGGGACGGTCGTATCGGGGAGGTTTTTATCGACATGCACAAGGAAGGCGCAGCCTTCCGGTCACTGATGAATAATTTCGCCATCGCCGTGTCTCTCGGACTGCAATATGGCGTGCCGCTTGAGGAATTCGTTGATGCCTTTACCTTCACGCGCTTTGAGCCGGCAGGTGTGGTCAAGGGGAATGATTCAATCAAGAATGCGACATCGATCCTGGACTATGTATTCCGGGAACTGGCCGTGTCCTATCTCGAACGAAACGACCTCGCCCATGTTGATCCGAGTGCCATTGGCAATACGATTATCGGAGGCGGTTCGGAAGAAGGTGCCGTTGAGGCGGACAGCTATATTTCACGAGGGCTGACACGCGGACACTTCAACAAAAAGGTGATGATTGTTCAGGATCAGACCGCCGTTGCTGTTGATCGGGAGGAGGATGAAACGGCACCTCAGGCCGAGTTGCGAACAGAACCGGCACCGATCGACCTGGAAACAGGGGAAGTCAGCCGGATGGAAGTTTCTGTACAGAAAGCCAAAACGGAAGAGGTCTTGCGGATGGAGGCTCGGGTCAAGGGCTATGAAGGAGAAGCTTGTGGTGAATGTGGCAATTTCACACTCGTGCGAAACGGAACCTGTATGAAGTGTGACACCTGTGGTTCAACAAGTGGCTGTTCATAGGCTCATAACCGGTAAGGCAGAGGTTCCGGAAAAAACGTCGAGAGACGGTTTTTCCGGGACATTGTGACCGGGGGGTGTAAAATATTCACGAATCACCTAGTATAGTGCGAGTGTATCCTGTTCAGTTTATGCGAGAGTGTTTGAAAATGTACCGGTCTGCCCCTCTGGATAGTTTCCTGCGTCTGTTGGTTGTTCATCTGACGAGTGTTCTCGAAAAGGGCGAACAGGCTCTGAAATGGCAAACGGAAGACTTGCGTATGCAGATGCTTCAACTGGCCATTGATCACGGGGAAAACAGCGAAATCTATCAGACGCACCTTGACCGGCGTCGAAGCACTGAAGAGTTGTTTGTGTTACAAACGAGACAGGCATGCGAATGGGTTGGGCGTCTCGGCTTGCTTGCGCCGGATGTAGAGCGGCAGACCGACGAATTTCTGGTTGCGACTTGTGCTATCGGGAACCAGCATGACAGTTCGGATGAAGATCGTGCTGCAAAAAGCGAATTTCTGATTGATATCGAGATAGAAGCAATCATCTGCGCCATTTACGAATTGCTTGGCCGTCTTGAAGACCGCTACAGTCTGGCGGGTGATCTGATGGATGAGAAACAGGTTGTGAACGGATCATCTTTCGGGCAGAGGCATTCATCTGGCGAAGAGCCAAACATCATTCAGCTTTTCCCCGGAAAAAATAAAGTTTCATAGCTGGTCGCAAAAGGTCGGAGCATTGTTTGTTCCGGTCCGCTTCGTAAATCATCCCGCTCCCCGGGCCTGTGCTTTACCGCTATCGCGCCGGTATTCCCTGGCGGGATTTACCTGAGCGCTTTGGTGATTTTCGAGTTGTTCACACCCGTCATATGCGATGGAGCCGATCGGGTGTTTGGGAACGTATTTTCAAACACTTAAG
>JALXEI010000150.1 GCA_027069645.1 Hyphomicrobiales bacterium | reverse complement strand
CCGGCGCTGTCTGCCTTCAGGGCTTCTTCAACCTTGCCCGCATCAATGCCGGTGCGCCAGTCGCCGGGGATCTCGATCACTTCAAGGCCCATTGCCCTTGCATTGCGCCCCCACAGGGTGGAAAACATTCCGGTTTCGGGCAACAGAACCGTATCGCCGGGGCTCATGGTGTTGCTAAAGGCCGCCTGCCAGGCGCCGGTGCCGCTCGAGGGGAAAATCATCACCGCACTGTCCGTGCGAAACAGCTTTTTCAGATCCTGCGAAATCCCCGCTGCCAGCGAGGCAAATTGCGGCCCCCGATGGTCAAGAAGGGGCATGGCCATTGCTTTCAAAACCCGGTCGGGCACAACGGTTGGTCCTGGAACCTGCAAAAAATATCGACCGGTGGCTGGCGTAGGCATGATGGTTTCCCCTCGTTGAAGCTGAAATTCAAACCACATTCCTTATCAGACAGGTCAGGTTTTGCCAACACGGAACCGGCCACAAAAAAAGACCGGCCACCACAGGGCAACCGGTCCTGATTTTTTGCAGCCTTTCAGCGTCCTACATGAGGCCGCCGCCAATGGCGAGATCCCGCCGCGCAACCTTGATGCCGATGACATATCCGGCAATGACATCAATAAGGGTCATCATCATCAGCAGGAAAAACAGCGATGTAGAGGCCGGAGCAACAAGCAGGAATTCCACCAGAAAGACGATGAAAACAAGGGTCGATATGGCCATTTCGGCAATCGCTGCACCGCCAATGCTGGTGGCCTTGATCAGTTCGAAAAACAGAAACAGCAAGCCGCCGGCAAGGAAAAGATGTTCAAGCGTAAAGGTCCACAATCCGCCGGAAAGCATGGGGATGCTGAACAAGGGTGTGGTGAACATTTTCAGCACCGGATCGGGATTGGCATCTGTCGGCTCACCGGCAAACAGGATCACCAGATTATAGGCAATGAGCAGCAGCAATAATAGCGGTATCAATCTCAATATCTTCAAAAACATGCTTGACTCCGGCTGTTGTATCATATGTTCACGTGGCATTTTCTTCTCCCGTTGCCTTTCCCCTGTTAACCTGGCGATCCACGCCTTGTGGACCTCCTTTATCCGATCATAACGATCAGACGCCGGATTCATAGCCTTAAAATCATGTCAAATTCACGATCATACGCGACGGCGCAGGCGATAACTCTTGCAGACTGGTGTACATTGTTGAAAGAACGCCGGTTCTACGCAAGCACATGTGTGCTTTCGGGGAGAGAATTATGCCCGACTAGTCTTCGTCGCTGTCTTTCGGCTTCAGAACCTGACGCCCGTTATATTCACCCGTAATCAGGTTAATATGGTGGGGACGATGCAGTTCTCCCGACTTTTTGTCTTCCACATAAACCGGCGCCTTCAGGGCATCGGTCGAGCGGCGAAAGCCCCGCTTCATGCGAGTAATTTTACTTTTTGGGACAGCCATTGAAACAGACTCCGTTTTTCCATAGCCGAAAGACTGCTGCTCGGCCCCACTCCGCCACGGAAAAGCACGTATCCCCGGGGGCAGTTCAGCAGTCAAAGGCGCATTCGTAATATTTGTAGCGCTCCTTATAGCGGCAATTTCCTGAAATGACCAGCCTATTTTTATCCCCCGATCTATAGGCCCCTCGTCGCTTTTATGCTATCGCAGGGGTCCCTGT
>JALXEI010000149.1 GCA_027069645.1 Hyphomicrobiales bacterium | reverse complement strand
TTGCAAGTTCTTGAAAACCACAAGGTTTCCTGCGAACTTGCGCCTTGCGGGAAAACAAATATGCTCCTGCCATTTCGATCCTGTTTATGAGTTTATGACCTACAGCCCTTCTTGCCGGATCAAACCGCTGGCAGCAGACTGGCAGCCCCGGAAAAGGCGGGTGTCTTTGCGGTGATGAGCCATGTGGGCATGCGTTTCATCCGCTCTGCAAAACGTCCTTTTGCCTCAAACCGGGCGCGAAACCGGCTGCTCGCCAGCATATTCTGCATGCGCGGCATGATACCACCGGCAATATAGACCCCTCTCCAACTGCCACCGGCAAGGGCGAGATCACCGGCAAAGCTGCCCAGCAAGGCGCAAAATTGCTGTAATGTCCGGCGGGCCGTCCCCTTCGATGACAGGCCTTTTCGCATGATTTCGCGCACATCCGGCCTTTGCCCCGGTCGGCCCTTTTCTTCTGCCAGAGCCTCGTAAAGATCGACAAGGCCAGGGCCGCTCAACAGGCGCTCCCATGACACACGACCATATTTGTCGCTGAACCAGCGCAAAAGTTTTTCCTCTGTCTCATCGACCGGCGCAAAAGCCATATGCCCCCCTTCCCCCTCCAGCACAAAATGTCCCTGCGGATTTTCAGCAAGAAAGGCAGCCCCCAGACCGGTGCCCGGCCCCACAACCAGACGCGAATCGCCAGCAGGTTCGCCAGCAGGACCGATGGGCAATAATTCGCCAGCGGACAAAAAAGGCAAGGAGAGAGCGAGGGCGGCAAAATCATTGATCACCTGACACTGACCAAACAGACCCGCATTTTGCAATTGCGCCCCGTCGATAACAAATGTTCCATTGGTCATCACACATCGATTGTCCCTGACCGGCCCGGCAACGGCAAGAACAGCATCGGGTGACGGTTCGCAATCGCTATTGTTCAGGTAATGACGAACCATTGCCGGAAAATCGGGGAAGTCATCAAGATGATAGTGCTGCTGCTGACAAAAGCGGTACCCCCTGCCCGCGCTCTCCCTGCGCTGCATAACGAGGGCAAAGCGGGCATTGGTGCCACCAATATCGGCGACCAGGCCGCGATATTTTACGGCACGCGTCAAAGCAGTTCTCCTGTCAAATCCTGTTCAACAACCCGCACCCGGCTGCGACCATTGCCCTGCTTTTCCACTCTGACCTGTACCGGAATACGATCCGTCAGAGCCTCGATATGGCTGATAACCCCGACCCGACGTCCCTGACTTTGCAGACTTTCAAGCGCCTCGACAACAATATCAAGCGAACGCGCATCCAGCGCCCCGAAACCTTCGTCGATCATCAGCGTATCGACGAACGATGTTCGACCATCGAGTTGCGACAGACCAAGCGCCAGAGAAAGGGAAACCAGAAAACGCTCGCCCCCCGACAGCGAGCGCACCGAACGAATTTCGCCACCCATTTCAAGATCAACAACCTGCAAGCCCAGTCCCCCGATCCGGTTGCGCTCGATTTTATAGCGCGGATTGATATGGCCCAGTTGCTCATTGGCAAGGGCAATCAGATGATCGAGGGTGACGCCTTGCGCAAAACGTCGAAATTTTGCCCCGTCGGCGGAACCAATAGCCTCGTTGATCACCGCCCATTGCCGATGTATTTTTTCAACCCTGTCGATCTCGTCTGCCAGTTCGGCCCGCTGTTTC
>JALXEI010000148.1 GCA_027069645.1 Hyphomicrobiales bacterium | reverse complement strand
CGGAAAGAGTGCTACAGTGGTCAGACACAACATCTATTACGGAATGGACACGGCATGCAAGGCCAAATTTGACAACAGACCTGCTCTGTTCATGATGTTGCCCCGATCTGCTTTTCATGCCCGTGAGAACAGTCTACAATCATTCGGTTCGATGAGCCGTATCGCAAACAAAACGGAGCCCCTCGATGCGTAAATTTCATGATTTGAGACTTTTCGGTCTGCCTCTTGCGGCCCTGTTTTTGCTGATCACGCCCCTGTCCACGCCCGTATCTGCCCAGACCCCGGGTATTATCGGCAACGGTCCGGCGCGGACCCTGACGCTATCGGCAACGGGCAGCGTTGATACCAAACCCGATATGGCCAGCATCAATACCGGCATTGAAACCGAGGCTGTCAGGGCGCGGGACGCGCTTGATGACAACAATGAAATCATGGCGCGGATGATGAAAAGCCTGAAAGATGCCGGTCTTGAAGATCGCGATATCGCCACGACGCATTTCAATATTGCGCCCCGTTACCAGCATTTCAAGAATGGTCGGGCGGCAAAGATTGTGGGCTACCGGGTGACCAGTTCCTTGCGCATTACGGTCCGCAATCTCGACAATACCGGTCGAATTCTTGACCGTCTCGTCACGCTTGGCTCCAATCGCATAAGCGGCATCCGTTTTGGTCTTTCCCATCCGGACAGGGAACGGGACAAGGCGCGCCTCCTGGCCATGCGCAAGGTTCTCGACCGGGCCGATCTTTACGCCCGCGCCGCCCATGTAAGGCTTGGCCCCATCACCTCGATCAGTGAACAGACCACACGCACCCCGCCGCGCGCCGTATCCTTTCGCACCGCCAGAGCCCTGTCGGCTGTTCCTCTTGCGCCGGGACAACAGAAAACCAGTGTAACCGTACACGTCACCTGGGCGCTGGCCGAGTAATACATGAGCGGAGCCTGGTCTATTTTTTGCGCTGACGACTCTCGGTTGCCAGCCGGTCGAGACGGGCGCGGCGCAGTTCTTCACCGTGGCGAATTTCCTCCTCTATTTCGGGACGAACCCTGGAAAACCCTCGTATGAGTAAAAACTGGGTCACAGCAAAATAAAGCGCCCCTCCCGCGAGCAGCCGTATATCAGGAGGCAGATTGCCAAATACCACGGACAAAAGCGCATAGATCAAAACGGCTTCCAGCGCCATATTGCCAAAAATCCAGCGCCACCAGCGACGAGCAGCGATAATCTGTAAAGGGGACGCGTTAAATCTGAACGCTTCGTCATGAGGGCCGAATTTGTCGATCAGCTCGGCTCTCCTGCCAATGGCCGTCAGTTCGCGCAGGGCAATGGCATGGACTTTCGGCTGACCAAGTGCTCGCAACGCGCCAAACTTGCCAAGCAGAGCGTGAAACAAAAGAATGGCCAGCACAAAGGAGGCAATTTCAATGATCTCCAAAGACATCTGCCCTGCCCCCTTTGCTTATGAGTTTACGCTCCGGTTCGTTTCTGCCACTGCCTTTTCCCCATTATAGCCGAATTCGCGTCCGTCATCACGCAGGACAATATAGACTGCCGGTATCACCAGAACGGTGAGCAGGGTCGATGAAGCAAGGCCGAACAAAAGGGATATGGCCAGCCCCTGAAAGATCGGATCAAAGAGGATCACCGCAGCACCGATCATCGCGGCAACAGCCGTCAGCACAATCGGCTTGAAACGGATCGCCCCGGCCATGACCACAACGTCGCGCAAGGCGCAATCGTCACAGTCTGCATTGCGAATGAAATCGACCAGCAGGATGGAGTTGCGCACAATGATGCCGGCCAGCGCAATGAAACCGATCATCGAGGTGGCCGTAAAGGGGGCATTGAACAGCCAGTGCCCCAGCATGATGCCAATCAGCGTCAGGGGAACGGGCACCAGAATAACCAGCGGCAGTTTGAACGACCCGAACTGTACCACGACGAGGAAATAAATCCCCAGCAGCGCCACCATGAACGCTGCCCCCATGTCCCGGAAGGTCACATAAGTCACTTCCCATTCGCCATCCCAGAGCAATGTCGAGCGGCTTTCATCATCGGGCTGACCGGCATAGCGGATCACCGGTTTGGGCAGGTCTTTCCAGTCATGCTCGTCAATGACCCTGGCCACTTCGACCATGCCGTAAACCGGCGCTTCATAGGCACCGGCGAGTTCCGCAAGGACCATTTCGGCGTTGCGGCCATTGTGACGGAAGATCGGCCACGAGCTTTTTTCACGACGCAATTTGACCACATCCCCAAGCTCGACCACCTTGCGCGAACCTGGCAGGGCATTGGCCGGAACCGGCGTGGACAGGGAGCGCGCCGAAAGAGCCAGCCCGCTATTGGGAACCCTGACGGCAATCTCCACCGGATGTCGCCCCCCGCCCTTGTGCGAGTAGCCCACCGTTACGCCCTGCAAATAGGACTGGACGGTATTGTAGACATCACGTTCCTCAACATGGTGAAATTCGAGATTGTTCTGGTCAATCTCGACGCGCAGGCGCGCGGCCTGTGTCCCGAAACTGTCATCCGTATCGACAATAAAGGGGATTTTCTCGAAAATCGTTCGAACCTGTGAAGCCACGGCCCGGCGCGTTTCGGCATCAGGGCCATAAATTTCCGCCAGCAAGGTGGCGATTACCGGCGGACCGGGGGGAACCTCCACAACCTTGACAGAAGTCCCCGCAGGCACCCCGAGATCCGCAAGAAGCTTGCGGGCTTCCAGTGCAATCTCGTGACTTGTGCGGTCGCGATGATGCTTGGCCGTCAGATTGATCTGCAAATCCCCCTGATGAGCGGCGCTGCGCAGATAATAATGACGCACAAGGCCGTTGAAATTGAAAGGGGCCGCCGTTCCTGCATAACTCTGGATCGACACCAGTTCGGGAATATCCTTCAGTTTGCGGGCCGCGGCCGCCAGAACACGGTCCGTTTCTTCCAGTGTCGACCCCTCGGGCAAATCGACAACAACCTGAAATTCCGATTTATTGTCAAAGGGCAGCAATTTGACCGTCACCGAACGCGTATAGAACAGAACCAGCGACAACAGTGTTGCCACCCCAACCAGGGCGAGAAAAGTCCAGCTTGTCCGGCGTTTGGCCAGCAGAGGCCTTGCGACCTTCGAATACATGCGCCCCAGCCTGCCGCCGGTTTCATCTTCTTCATGATGGCCCTCGCCCTTGCCACCAAAACGCATCATCAGCCAGGGGGTAAGGATCATGGCGACAAAAAAGGAAAAGATCATCGCCGCCGAGGCATTGGCTGGAATGGGGCTCATATAGGGCCCCATGAGTCCGGACACAAACAGCATAGGCATCAGCGCCGCCACCACAGTCAGTGTGGCGATAACGGTGGGATTTCCCACTTCGGCCACCGCCTCGATGGCTGCTTCGCGTCGTGAACGCCCGTCATGCATGGACCAGTGACGGGCAATGTTTTCAATCACCACAATGGCGTCATCAACAAGAATCCCGATGGAAAAAATCAGCGCAAACAGCGAAACACGATTGATCGTGAAACCCATCAGCCAGGACGCGAACATGGTCAGCAGAATGGTGGTCGGGATCACCACCATCACCACACCTCCCTCGCGCCAGCCGATAACGAAGCCCACGAGAAGCACAATCGAAAAAGTCGCAAGGCCCAGATGAAACAGCAGTTCATTGGCCTTGTCATCGGCCGTCTCGCCATAATTGCGCGTCACCTCGACCTCGACATCATCGGGAATGAGGCGCCCGCGCATCAATTCCACCTGCCTTAGAATTTCGCGACTGATTTCAACGGCATTGGCACCGGCCCGTTTGGCAACGGCAATGGAGACAGCGGGGCGACGAACCATATCGGCGGCATGGTTTTCCCCCTGCCCGCCTTCATGACCGGCATGCGCCTTGCCATAATGCCAGACCTGATGTTTGACCGGCTCCGCCCCGACCACGACTCTGGCAACATCACGCACATAGACCGGACGCCCCTTGCGCGTCGAAAGCAGCAACAGACCAATATCCGGCACGCCCTTGAGGGTCTGCCCTGCCGTAACAGCGAGACTTTTGTTGCGGTCACGAATATGCCCGGCAAGGAAGGAGCGGTTGGCCGACTTCACCTTGTTGATCAGCTGATCCAGCGTAATACCATAGAGAGACAGTTTTTCGGGATCCGGCTCAACACGCACCTGATCCGTCCTGCCGCCCACCAGATAGGACAGGCCAACATCCGGCAGCTTGGATATTTCCACCAGCAGATCCTCGGCAAGATGGCGCAGATTATTATCCGACCAGCGCTCGACAGCCCGCATTTTCGGGGTCAGTGTCAGGGTGATAATGGCCACATCATCAATACCGCGCCCGATGATCAGCGGTTCCGGGATACCATAGGGAATCCGGTTCATATTGGCGCGTATTTTTTCATGTACCCGCAATATGGCATCATCGGCATCGGTTCCGACATAAAACCTGGCAGTCACCATGACCCGGTCATCACTGGTACTGGAATAGACATGTTCAACGCCGTCAATGGCCTTGATGATGGTTTCCAGCGGTTCGGTCACCAGCTTGACACCGTCAATGGCCTTCAGGCCATCCGTCCGCACATGAATATCAACCAGCGGCACGGAGATCTGCGGCTCTTCCTCACGGGGCAGACTTTGCAGGGCCACCATCCCGATCACCAGCGAGGCAAACAGCAATAGTGGCGTCAGGGGTGACGCGATAAAAATTTTTGTCAGATTGCCCGACAGGCCGAGTTTCAGATTCTTTTTCATGATTTACGGCCTCACCAGACGATCACCGGCGCGCAGCCCTGCCAGCACTTCAATGCCACCCCGGCCCTTTCCCAGCACGACGGGCTCGCCCAGTTGCACAACAACATCCAGCGGCTTGCCGTCCCTGTGCACCAGCCGGACATAGTCGAGGCCGTAACGCTTGAAACTGTAACCGCGCGGAATGACCAGTGCCTCGCGCTTGTCCGCAGCAATGCGCACCAGCGCCCTTTCGCCAACGAAATAGTTGCCCAGTTTCGCTATCTCCACATCGGCAATGACGCGACCATTTTGCAACTCGGGATAAACCTGCGAGATAATACCTGTCCCGGCGGCTTTCTCAACCGGATCAAGCCCTCTGGCCCCCACCATGACCGTATCTCCCTTTTTGATAAAACGGGCATGACGTTCCGGCAGTTCAAGACGCAGGATATACTGGTTCGCCGCAATCGTGGCGAGGCTTTCCCCGGCCAGTACAACACTGCCTTTGGTCACATGGACCTTCAACACCCGGCCATTGGCCGGTGCATAGACGCTTCCCTGCTTCATCTGCTCATTCAGCACCGAGCGTTCGGCAATGACCGATTTGCGATCATTGGCGGCAATATCGAAAGCCTCTTTCAACTCATCCAGTTTAGAAGAAGCAATAACCCCGCGCCGCTTCAGACTGCGACCGCGCCTGAGGTCCTTTTGCGCTTTGGCAAAACGTGCCGTGGCGGCCTTTATGCGCGCATCAAGGGAAGCGAGTTTCAGTTTCAGCTTGTTGTCGACAACCAGGCCGATCAGTTGTCCCACACCGACCTGTGATCCCTCATCAACTTTCAACTCCACCACCGTCCCGGACAATCGCGCCCGCGCCTCGGCCTTGTCCGAACTGCGGACCGTCGCAAAAACGGCCTTGTCATCGATGATAGTCTGCCGGACCACTTCCACAGTCTGCAAGTCCGCGCTCTGCCCGGCTTCTGCCCCCGAATCTGCCGGGGCAGCCTGTGCCGTGCCGGACAGCATGATCAGCGCCAGAATTCCGAACAACATCCTGTATCCCCCTGAAGGTCCATTTGCATGGCCTTTTTCAACCGTCCCGATCGGTATGATCATGTCGTTCAATGTCCTTCCCCTGAGCCAAAATCATGTCCTTCTGCCACCCGTCGCTTCAGCCGCCTGCCCCACCCCTGCGCTTCGACAGGGACCTGTTCTCCAGGGCCCTTGAAGCAGAGAGAAAAAGCCCCTCGAAAACCCCTGATCGTGAACGGCTGTAACTGACAGATTAAATATTCAATTTTGTGAATATT
>JALXEI010000147.1:2014-6054 GCA_027069645.1 Hyphomicrobiales bacterium | reverse complement strand
TTGATTTGCTCTTTTCCGAATTGCCGAGACTGGCACTGACGCGCTCCGTCATGGCGGCATACCGGTCCGTGACATCGGGATCGGCGGGATCAAATACAGCCGCTGTCATGATCGCCAGCTGTTTCAGCGTATTCGCAAATCCGTCCTCGTCTGCGCGCGCGCCATAGGCCACCAGCGTATTTTCATCAATACGGGCCAGCGCCGTTTCCCGCGCCGGTGTTGACGATTTGTCGCCCGTATACCAGACAACGGTATCATCCGCCGTTGCCGCCCGCAAACCTGTTGCCGTATCAAAAGGCGGACCGTCTACGCGTTGAGGCTGATCGGTTCCCCCGACAAAAAAATCGTCGGCTGCTGCCTGCATGGAAGCGCCCGTAAGGCTGGCCCCTGCTTCTTTTCTAACGAGCGAAGACAGGGCATTTTTGAAATTGTCAGAGGTGGATACCGCATCAGCGCCGATATTGAATTCACCAGGGCGCAAGTCTGTTCCATTTGTCGCTGTCAGAGCCAGTTCGGTGACCGTGCCGTCGGGAAGATTGAGGGAGACAAAAATCTTTTGCCCTGATTCCGGCAAGGGCGCACCGAATGCGACATCGAACCTTTTGGGGGAGACGGCCGGTTCTGCTGTTGTAACACCGGGCATATCGGTTCTTATACTGGCCAGCTTGAACCCGAACGGACTGCCTGCCACATCCTCCGACAGGCTGACGGTTGCCGGTGCAGAAGAGGTGATTTCGAGCCGCCCCGTCCCGCCGGTGCCAAGATCGGCCTGAAGGCGCTCATTCATAACCTGTCGGAAACCGGCCTTGCTGCCAACACCGTCAAGAATTTCATTTGATGGCCGAACAGGCGCTTCATCGGTTTTTGCCCCGCCGAACAATTGCCGCCCGGCAACATCCGTATTCAACATGCTCACTGCATCGGCAAATCTCACACCGGCCTGCATCTGCGCCAGTGTCTGGCCATTTTCCGTTGGTTCATAGCTACCCACAAGCAATTGGCCGCGCATATCCGAACCGGTCTGGCGCAACTGGTTGACAACCGTATCCATCACCTTGACACGTGTTTGCGCAAGAGAAATATTGTTCTGAAATCCGGCAATCTGCGCCTTTTCCTCACGCAGGGCCAGAGACATGTTGCGCGCACTGCCAAGCCCGCCGTAGGTATCGGCAGTCTTGCCACTGGACAATTGCTGCGTCAGCTCGTTTATTTCGCTGCGATTGTTGGCAATCTCGCGTATCAACACGGATTGCATGCTGCTTCCAATACGGCTCATGGCTTTCAGTCGAGGCCCCCCGCTTCCCGCATGGCAAGAGCGGCGTCCTCTTTCCCCTGCTTGTCATACGATGCCCGCATGACTGTTATCTTCGTAAGGCTCCTAAATACGCATTAACTGCTGCATCATCTCGTCAACGGCCTGCATAATACGGGCATTTGCCGCATAGGAATTTTGCAGGCCGATCAGTTTCGACAGTTCCTCGTCTATCTCGACGCCGGTTTCCGACGAAAGGCGTTGTTCAAGCGATCCGACAACAATTTTCTGAGAAGCATTGGCCTCTGCCGCACTGGCTGCCTTGCCGGTCTGGTCCGAAATAACCAGGCGCGCAAAATCAGTTACCGCCCCCCTGTAAGGCGAGGCAGAAGAACCAAGTCCGGTCCGTGGCGAGAATTCTGCATCAGTTTTATTCAGACGATCAAGCAGCGCCAGAGGTCGCGTTGGATCACCAATCAGTGTTTCAGGACTGCTCCCATAGCGGACCAGCAATTCATTGTTCTCTTCAAGCGCCCGGTTGACGGAGATACGACCTGCAAAGCCGATTTTGCTGTCAACCCCCTCCATAGCGCCGCTGAAGGCCGACTGAACACCCTGCCCGTCCACAAACATGGGCAAGGCAGGGCTTCCGGATTGCAGCCCGGTCACCGTCTGTGTCGAGGTCACACTGTCGATTGTTGTCGTATTGGCCGCACCGTCATCAACAAAGGCAAGGCCATCGGCCGTGGCAATCGCATTGATCGCGGGCGCCAGTATAGCGTTCACGGCCCCGGCAGCCGCAGCAAATCCGGCTGAGAAGTCCACACCGATCACCCGGTCACCCGCAGTTGCCGTGTGGCTGTCCGGCAGTGGAAGCAGGGACGGATCATCGACCCGCACAAAAGTGATCTTTTTTGCGGTGCCGTTCTCTGTATAGGAAAGACTGACAGTATTTCCCTGTTGCAGCCCGCCAAGATCGACACTGTACCCGTTCGCCGCTCCGGCAGTCACGGGCTGACCGACGACTTCCCTGTCGGAAAGCGCCCGCGACAATCCTGCCGCCAGTTCGTCAAGCTGCGTTTGCGTCTCCACCAGCACATTGTCGCGCATGTTGATGAGAGCGCCAAGACGCCCGGTATCCAGCAGGCCGTGATTGATCAGATCGAGATTATAACCGTTCGCCGTTACCAGCGTGACGGTTCCCACCCCTCTTTTGCTGTCATCGGTGTTATAAAGTGAACCTGCATCAATATTGCCATGCTGATCAAAATCGAGTTGCGCCGCTGTTCCTTCCAGCAGGCTGTTGCCGCTTTTGCTGCTGATGGATATGGTGCCATTGTCATGCGTGGTCACCCTTATTTCCATCGCATCGGCCAGCCGTGCCAGTTGCCGGTCCCGCTCGTTGAGCAATTCCGGCCGCGCAGGATCATTGCTGCTCGCACCGGCAACGCGTGAATTGATGTTTTGCAGTCTTTGCAAGCTGTCATTGATATCCGAAACCGTCGTGGCGATTTCATCTTCGGCCTGCTGCCGCAGGTTCTGCACCTCGTCCGAAAGTCGGTTGAGCCCTTTGGCAAGGCCGTCCGCCGCACCAACCACCTGCTGCCGGGTGACATAATCGTCGGGCGAGGTCGCCAGTTGTTCCAGGGAACTGTTGAAAGTGTTTAACAGGCTGTCGAACGAGCCGGATTCTCCCGGAACACCGAAAAGTGCATCAACGCGTGAAAGGTAGGTATCATTCACGGCAGTCTGGGCGGCACGGCCGGTTTCAATCCGCACCTGATTTTCGACAAAGCGGTTAGATGCCCGGACAATATTTGCACGCACGCCACTTGTCAGCCCCAGCGTCTCGGGCGCGAGATCCTGGCGCTTGTAGCCCCTGACATCCGCCTGGGCAACATTGTTGGCAACGGTGTTCAAACCGCTTTGAACGGTACGAAGCCCCGTATTGGCTATATTGAGTGCATTGATAAGCCCCATGAGTTCGCCCCGGCCTTCGGCCCTGGATCAGGTCACGCCCGACACCTGTCACTCACTTCAGATGCCGGGCATGTGTTACAGATCGAAATCCTACCTGATCATGTTAAGAGTTTCCTGCATCATCTGATCGCCCGTCGAGACAATCCGCGTATTTGCCGCATAGGCCTGCTGCGTAATGATCAGCTTGGAAAATTCATCGGCAATATCGGTATTCGAGGATTCGAGCGCCCGCGAGACAATACTGCCAAGTGTTGTGATGGTTGGGCCGCCCGACGCCTTGGTTTCACGAAAGGCACCGCCATCGGTTTTGGCCAGATTGTTGTCGGAGGCAAAACTGGCGAGCCCGACCCTTGCAATGGGAATGGCCCGACCATTGGTATAGTTGGCATTGATCCGACCATCTTCCGTCAGATTGATGGTGATAAATTCGCCGGCGGTATAGCCGTCCTGACTAATGGATGTGCGCGCTGTACCATCCGCAGAGGCATATTGCGTGACCGTGCCGCTGGTATGGTCAAGATCAACGGTTCCAAGGTCCACGCCATTGACGGTTACATTGTTCAACGTCGTTCGATCGATCTGCGGATTCAGCTTGCCATCACTTCCGAACACATAGGTCGTCCCTGCATTGACCCACGCTGTCTCGTTGCCCGTGGCATTTGTATTTGCGAGGTAAAAAACCTCCCATTTGTCAGTGCCCCCGGCCTGTACACTGTCGGTTTTCGCCCAGCGAAATTCGATGTCGATCGGTACACCCGTAGCATTATAGGCTGTAACCGAGCCCCCTGAAATGGATTGGGCAATAAAC
>JALXEI010000147.1:0-2004 GCA_027069645.1 Hyphomicrobiales bacterium | reverse complement strand
ATACCGGTCCCGGCCACAGTCGGGTTCTGGGTAAATGACGCCGGGTTCAGCAATTCGCTGTTGGGAACATTATTGTCCTGCGCCCCTGTCCTTGGCTGACTGGGCAGGTTGAGTGTATACTCGATTTCCGATGTTGGCTTTGCCGGCAAATAGTCACCGGTGATCTGAATAGGTTCCGGCACACTGCCGGTCTGGTTGCCGGTATCGGGATTGAGCGCAAGGCCATTGAGGTAATATCCGGCCGTATTGACAAGATAGCCGTTTGTATCAAGTTCAAAGTCACCCCGGCGGGTATAAACATTGTCACTGCCAAAAACAGGCCGACCGTCTACCGTTGCCTGCTGCTCGGATACGATAAAATAGCCGTCGCCGTTGATGGCAAAATGTGTCTCGGTCGCACTGTCCTGAATTTGTCCCTGAATATCATTGGTGGCCCGTGAAATTACATTCGTAACACCCAGCGCCTGACTTCTCGGGAAACTTTCCTGCACCAGTTCCGAAAACGAGGTTTCGGTCCGCTTGTAGCCGGTGGTTTGCGAATTGGCGATATTTGCTGAAATATGTTCAAGCGCGGTCGACTGCGCATTCAACCCCGTAATCGCCGTGTTCATTGCACTAAAAATACCCATTCAACATCTCCTGATCCTTACAGCCCTGATCCACAACAGACCAATCCACTTAGACTTGCCCCTATGGTTAGCAAAAAGGGGGCCATAATTTTAACCATATGTTTTTACGCAATTTATTACATTTACACATGCGGGGACGAGGTCGGAAAAGGCAGTTTTTACCCCCTTTGTCGGCAATTTTTGCCGCAATGCGGCCACAATCAACGCGTCCCCCGCAAAAATGCACGCATCCCTTTCCGGAACCTTTGACAAAAAGTGGACTTCTTATCTGCCGGAACCTATTCTGGCGATATTCACCGGACGAAATAACGGGGGCCCTTTCTTGAGCGACAATTCCATATTCGATCATCTCTGGCAGGGTCTCAAGGGAGCCGGGGACTATGTTGGCGACCTCACCAACCCCGTTGTCCGGCTTGGCGTAACGGGGCTGGCGCGATCCGGCAAAACCGTCTTCATTACCTCGCTTGTTCACAATCTGCTCAATGGTGGGCGCCTGCCGTTTTTCGACGCGATGGCCGAGGGGCGCATTATCCGGGCCTATCTCGAACCCCAGCCCAATGATGAAATTCCCCGTTTTGCCTATGACATGCACCTGGAAGAACTCACCGGTTCACCACCGCGCTGGCCCTCCAGCACGGAACGTATCCGCCAGTTGCGGGTTACCATCGAGTTTGAAACCGGCAGCCTGCTGAAGCGCACCCTTGGCCAGGACCGCTTGCATCTTGATATCATTGACTATCCGGGGGAATGGCTGCTGGACCTGCCGCTGCTGAATATGAGCTTTGAAGAATGGTCAGGGGAAGCCTTTGAAATGAGTGGCAGGCCCGAGCGCCTGGCGCTGGCCGCTGACTGGCGCGCCGCCGTTACGAAACTCGATCCCCTGTCGGAGCAGTCCGAACAAACCGCCGAACAACTCGCCGAACTGTTTCGTGCCTATCTGGTCTCCTGCCGCGACGATGCGCATGCCCTTTCCATGCTGCCGCCGGGACGCTTTTTGATGCCTGGCGAACTGACCGGCTCCCCGGCCCTGACTTTCTCTCCCCTGCAATTGCCCGATCAGGGACGTGCCCCGCGCAACAGTCTCTGGCAGATGATGGCAAGGCGCTACGAAAGTTACAAAACCCATGTGGTCAAACCTTTCTTCAGGGATCATTTTGCCCGCCTTGACCGCCAGGTGGTGCTCGTTGATACACTGTCGGCCCTCAATGCAGGCCCAGGCGCCCTTGTCGATCTTGAAAATACCCTGACCGCCATTCTCGGTTGCTATCGCCCGGGTCAGAATTCATGGCTGTCGGCCCTTCTTGGCAAAAAAATAGATCGTATTGCCTTTGCGGCGACCAAGGCTGATCACCTGCACCAAAGCAACCATGAGCGA
>JALXEI010000146.1 GCA_027069645.1 Hyphomicrobiales bacterium | reverse complement strand
GTCTGTTGCCCTGGGCCCCGGGTCAGGCCCGGGGAGCGGTGGGGGGAGGCCGGAAGAGTGCGTTATGCTTCCCGGTCGGAGCGCAGCGCAGAACCGGGATCCAGGGCGACACGACGGATGTTGTGGAGAGATTCGGGGCGACAGATAGCGCACGGTCTGTTGCCCTGGGCCCCGGGTCAAGCCCGGGGAGCGGATAGAGGGATCGCGCAAGAGGAAGGGAGGCCGGGGAGCGGGAGAATATGCCAAAAAAAATCGCCCCGCTCTTGTGAACGGGGCGATCTTTGATTTCTAATGTAATCAGGTTCGATTAGAACTTGATGCGCATACCGGCCAGAATCTGATCGACATCTCCATCCGTTCCGGCAAGGGCTGTTCCTGGAGCACCCCCGCCAACAGAGTTGTCAACCGTCTGATCCCAGTGACGATAGGCAAGATAGAGCTCCGTTGCAGCCTTGTCAAAGTGCTGAACAATACCCAGCCCCCACATATCAACGGTATCGTCAATGATAGCGGCATTATCATAGTCATAATGGCCGTATTCACCATATATACTGGTATTGCCATAACCGGTAAAATCGCGATTGATACCTGCCGCAATGTGCCAAAACTGTTTATCTGAATTGTCACTATAGTAGGCATTTGTTCCGTTTGAACCAATATACCCCAAACCGCCTACCGGTCCATTTGGCAACCCGCCATTGATATCCGTACCAGCAGCGAAGTTGACATTGAGACCGGTTGGTGTGTGCATAAGAGCAAACGATCCCATAACAACAGATGAGTCACCAATAAGTTCGTTATTGTCAACTGTTGTGAAACCGATACCGGCCGCGATGCGGATGGGACCAAATTCCTGTGCGTAGCGCAGAGCCATATCCCAGGCATCAACAGCATCATCGGAGCCACCGGCCAGATTTGATGCAAGATTCAGATCCGACCAGGCAATCGCGAAAGTAAAACCGCGAATTGTGGGCGAAATCCAGGCAATCGCCTGATGGCCAATATCCTGCTCAAGATTAAATCCACTAATGCCAGATGCATTCCAGCTGTCACCGCCAGCATCACCTGTAACGCCATGACCACCAAGCGAAATGGCAGCAATGCCACCAGTTGGTGCGGCAGCCTGACCGAGAACAAACGTACCCAAACGATCATTTTTCAGATAGACAAAGTTACGGTCAACACGCGGGAATTTTCCAGAACGCCCGTGACCGCCACTGGTACCTGCACGACCAAGTGCGGTATTGTTACGATCCTGATCAAAGCGCATCCGAATGGTATATCCGGCTGTCCAACTGCTCGTAAGAGGTGCACTGCCTGAAAACTGAAGGCGAGACCCGGAAGGGCCGTGCCCGGAAGAATACCATTCGCTGTCACCATATTCATCTTCATACCAGCCAAAATCACGAGCCACATGGCCGGAAATGGTCAGGGATACCTTGCGGTTGCCCTTGCGAGCCGTGGTTGCTTCCAGTTCGGCAACACGCTCTTCGAGGTCTGCACAGCAGTCACCGCCGAGGTCGGCCGCATAGGCTGGTGCGAGAGCCATTCCGCCCATCAGAAAGCCGGCTGCTGCAACGAGAGCCAAGGGGCTGGATGTCTTTTTAAGTCCCCCAATAGTCATATTTTTTCTCCACTCTAATCAATCGAGTTGTGATTCCGAGGGAGCAGTAAGCGTATACAAGTGTTCTGCTCGTTTATTGTAAACCCTGAAGTGCCACCGGGCATTCCAGGAGCTGTTTCAAACCCCTGTCGTGCAACGCACGAACCCGGGCAACAACATGTCCGCAGGTCAGCTGCATCCGTTTTCAAAGCGATGCAACCAAACAACGGGATACAAAATTACAGGAACTGTACTTGATACTTCAGGATCGAATGATCCGAACTGATCGACCTTACCTGGCCTAGTACTTACGACCTTTGCGCCTGACAAGACCAGGACGGTCGCTAGAGATGCAACAATTGAGGGGGCGAACCCGACTCGCTGTTGTTGAAGACCATTGTTAATGAAGCTTTCGAGGCGACGCAACCACTGCGACACGATTTTGCCTGATTCGCGATATTCGCGTTGTAAAATCGCCACATTTTCCCTCTGACAGCCCAAAAACAGGGACCTTTCATCTGTTGTTACCTGAATACGCATTGCATGTTTGATGTTCAAACTAGGCCAAGTGTGTATAAAATTTATGAACAGCATTAACTTTTTGAGACGAATCCGGCGCGCCCGGCGATTCCCCCAAACCGGCAGTTACCATACACTTCCCGGTCGGAGCGAAGGTGCGAAGTTGCTAACCTGCGCTTCCCGGTCGGAGCAAAGCGCAGAACCGGGATCCGGGATCCAGGGCAGCACGACGGGACTCGTGGAGAGATTCGGGGTGACGGATAGCGCACGGTCCGTTACCCTGGGCCCCGGGTCAGGCCCGGGGAGCGGATAGAGGGAACGTGCCGGAGGAAGGCCGGGGAGCGGGAGGGAGGACGCACAATCGCAACAGGCGCTTCCCGGGCAAGCGATAGCGCAGAACCGGGATCCAGAGCGGCGCGACGGATGTTGTGGAGAGCTTCGGGCCGACAGGCGGCGCACGGGCTGTGGCACTGGGCCCCGGCTCAAGGCCGGGGAGCGGATGGAGGGATCGCGCAAGAGGAAGGAAGGCCGGGGAGCGGGAGTCTTTTCGTTAAATCAGACCTTCACTCAAATCCTGCCATTGCGGATTGTTCTTTTCAATCAGCTCCAGCTTCCAGGCCCGTCGCCAGCGTTTCAGTGAGTGTTCTCTGGAACGGGCGCTCTCCAGATCATCAAATATTTCCAGATGAACCAGACGATGCACTGCATATTTTGATGTAAAGGCTGACCCGATGCCCGCTTTATGATCGGTCATTCGTTTGGCTATGTCCGTCGTTACGCCCACATAGAGCGTACCGTTTCTGCGGCTGGCGAGAATATAAACGAAAGCAGTCATCGGGGCCCCTCTTCTTTTCATTGTATTCAGTTTTCCGGTTCATGACAACGCTTCCCGGGCAAGCGACAGCGCAGAACCGGGAACCGGTATCCAGGGCAGCACGACGGGACTCGTGGAGAGATTCGGGGTGACGGATAGCGCACGGTCCGTTACCCTGGGCCCCGGGTCAGGCCCGGGGAGCGGATAGAGGGATCGCGCAAGAGAAAGGAGGCCGGGGAGCGGGGAGGGAGATTGTGCCGGAATAAAGCAAAAAAACCGCCCCGCTCTTGCAAGCGGGGCGATCTTTGGTTTCTTTTATGTGATCAGGTTCGACTAGAACTTGATGCGCATACCGGCCTTGATCTGGTCCACATCACCATCGGTTCCGGCATCAACAGCACCGTCTGCATTCAAATCAACAGCCTGTTCCCAGTGACGATAGGCCAGATAAAGCTCTGTAGCAGCACTGTCGAAATGCTGAACGATACCCACACCCCACATCACAAGTGTATCATCGGCAAGCGCGACATTGTCATAATCGTAATTGCCATATTCACCATAAATGCTGGTATTGCCCGGACCAAAGAAGTTCTGGTTGATGCCACCGGCAACATACCAGTACTGGGCATCAGTGGTATCATCATTGTAAGCCCCTGTACCGGAGTTCCCGACGCCACCAAGGCCACCATCAATTTCGGTACCGGCAGCAAAATTAACATTGAGACCTGTTGGTGTGTGCATCAGGGCAACAGACCCCATCACAGCCGCAGAGGCTCCAAGCACGTCCTTGTTATCAACAGTCGTATAGGCGATACCGGCTGCGATACGGACTGGACCAAATTCATTAGCATAACGCAAGGCAACATCAACCGCGTCTGTTGCAGAGCTGCCACTTCCGGCAGTGTTGGAAGCAAAATTCAGGTCAGCCCATGCAACAGCCAGCGTAAACCCGGCAATTGTAGGCGAAATATAGGCCAGAGCCTGAAGGGAGCTGTCCTGCTCAAGACTGAAACCATTCATTGCCGAGGCATTCCAGTCATTACCGCCTGCATCGGCTGCAACGCCAAAACCACCAAGAGAAATGGTCGGAATACCTGAACTCGGTGCATATGCCTGTCCGGCAACGAATGTACCCAGCGAACTGTTGCTCAGATAGACATAGTTCTCGTCAATTCCCAGTGCCTCACGAGCACCATTACCCTGACTGGTACCGGCACGACCGAGTACACCGCTATCACGACTGTCAAGACGAATTCTGATAGAATAGCCCGCTGTCCAGCTTGGGGTAAGCTTGGCGCTACCGGAAAACTTTACACGAGACCCGGTTGTACCGTTACCGGCCGAATAGAATTCACTATCGCCGAACTCGTCTTCATACCAGCCGAAATCACGAGCAACGTGACCGGAAATTTTCAGTGAAACCTTGCGATTGCCCTTGCGCGCTGTGGTCGCTTCAAGGTCTGCGACACGCTCTTCGAGGTCTGCGCAGCAGTCTCCGCCGAGATCGGCAGCCTGTGCCGGTGTAAGAGCCAAACCACCTATAAACATACCAGCAGCTGCCACGATAGCCAGACTGCTTGTTGACTTCAAGAGTCCCCCAATCATACTACTTCTCCACATAATCATTATTTACGCTACCTTGACTGATTTACCGTTACTGACAAAACAATCTCAACAGCACTTCTACCTCACACAACCAGGCCAAGGTCCTTGCAACAACCCTGCGGGCCTGAACTTTATTTGGGGCTACCCCCGATAAACGAACGTTGAACCATCTGATCCGAGTATTTACCCCCAGTAAACATCCGGGGCTACCCTTGCATTGATCGATCAGGCCCTTCCTGTTTGTTCCTTTTCAGGATTAGACCATTGCTCCGCGCCTGTAAACAGACATTAAGGTTTCGTTAGGGAAATGTGGCGCGGATGTGGCATTTGTGCCACGAGCCCTGTAGCGGGGGCGCGATTACGGGCGGCACGACTGATATTTTTGAGGGTTTGGGGCGAATAGTGGCGCACAGTCTGTTGCCCTGGACCCCGGCTCGGAGGCCGGGGAGCGGGGGGGGGCCAGAGCAGTCGCATGAAATGCTCACTCCATACAGCTTTGGGGTGTTACTTCCAACTCACTGTTTTTAAGTGTCATCCCCGCGCAGGCGGGGATCCATAATCACGAAACTGTCGGTTTGGCGGATTCGCCAACAGGTTCCGCTGATCTGATCATCGTGCCGTAACCCGCAAGGCTGCGGCGTATGGATCCCCGCCTGCGCGGGGATGACACTCGGAAAGTGCACAAAATTGCGTATTTTTCATGCGATTGCCCCTGAGAGAGGCCGGGGAGCGGGCGTTTGCTTCCCGGGCAAGCGATAGCGCAGAACCGGGATCCAGGGCGGTACGACGGGAATTGTGGAGGGATTCGGGGCGACGGATAGCGCACGGCCCGTTGCCCTGGGCCCCGGCTCAAGGCCGGGGAGCAGGGGTCAGGCCCGGGGAGCGGGGGAAAGTGATTCCGCAAGGACACATTGCCAGCAATATGCAAACCTGTATGCATTGACAGCCTCCCTGTATATAGAAAGTTCGTATATACAATGAAGGAACGATCTGGCCTCATGACACAACATCCGGAAAAAGTGACAACCGCTGCGGCACTGAAAGAACGAATCGCTGTATGGCGGAAGGACGGCGAGCCCGTTGCCTTTGTGCCGACAATGGGGGCGCTGCATGACGGGCATCTGTCGCTGGTAAAGCTGGCGAAGCAAAAGGCCGACCGGGTGGTGGTATCGATTTTTGTCAATCCCCGGCAGTTTGCGCCGGGGGAGGATCTTGACGCCTACCCGCGCGACCTTGCCGGTGATCTGCAAAAACTGGCCGATCCGGGATGCGATCTGGTCTATGTCCCCGGCGTGGGCGAGATTTATCCCCCGGGCTTTTGTACCCGAATCAACGTCGGCGGCGTATCAAAGGGGCTGTGCAGCACAACAAGACCGCATTTTTTTGAAGGCGTCGCCACGGTTGTCACCCGTCTGCTGATGCAGGTCACACCGGATGTGGCGGTTTTTGGCGAAAAGGACTATCAGCAATTGCTGGTCATCAAGCGCCTTGTATCTGATCTCGCCTTACCGGTGGAGATCATCGGTGCGCCAC
>JALXEI010000145.1 GCA_027069645.1 Hyphomicrobiales bacterium | reverse complement strand
GGTTGAAACAGGCTTTTGCCGTTATTTGGCCGAAGCGCTGGTCGCGGCGCTATCGTCCGTTGTACGCGGTTTGAGGGAGACCCAGCGTCGCGGATCGCGATAGCTTTGCCGTTTGTAAAAGCGGTAGGGCACCCTGTTCCAGGCCAGAACCTTTGAATTTTTGTTATCGAGTATAAAATCACCGCTTGAAGTACGCGCCGTCATGACGGCATGACCGGCCCCGTTTTCATCCGTGACGACAGTGATCAGCAGCGAACTTGCCGGCCAGCCGCGTTGCATCAGCATGCGGCGCTTGAGCAGAACATAGTCTTCGCAATCACCGCGATTTTCGGGGTAGGTCCAGCGCTCGATCTCGCCATAAAGCTCCTGATCGGGCGTTGGCTCGACGATACGATTGACCAGCGCATTGACGGCCACCAGTTCGTTCCATCGGTCGGGCGACAGGGCAAAACGTCCCTTTCTTCCTTGTTGTGGCAGGCAATCCTTCTGCCAGGTACGGCAAAAGCGGATATGGCCAATCGGCGGCATGGCCTCGCCATAGACACGCATAAAGGGCGAGCGCATATTCTGCCCGTCAACCCAGACCCCGTATTCAGCCAGAGCCGGTCTGGCGACGAGCAATGGCACCATTACAATAACTGAACGCAATACAACGCGGTACATTTCAACTCCCCTGAACTTGTTTTCAGGGAACTATCTCATACCGTTTTTGAGATATTGTGAAAAAAGGCCGTGAACTGCTCTTTTGCTTAATGCATTGTTGATATTTAAAATTTTATCGAATTGCAAATCGGTCCGCAATTCATTGATATCTTCACGGATCTTTATTCGAAAATCATCTGCATGGTGGCCAAACCGCCCTGATTACACAGGCCCGGCGGGAAAATCCGTTTTTCGTCAGGAGAACATGGATTCGAATATTTGCGGGGATTGTTCTGTATCAAATTGAATAGCAGTCCCTTCAGTGCCGGTGCGCACAACATAGCCGCTGCTCTTGCCGAGCCGGATTTTTTCACCGCTATTAAGGTTTGCATTAATATTTACCCGGGCGCCGCCGAGCGACAAATCCAGAACTTCAACGGGAATTTCGGTTCCGTCTTCCCGTATGAGCACCGTATGCCGGCGGGCCGGAATGTGGCGTTCATGCCGCCTTGCCTCGATGCCATTCAACTCATGACGGTTCAAAATCCAGGTCAGGGTGGCGACCAGTTTCTCGCGTTTGTGGCGAGAAGCCTCGATGGCAATGGCAAAGCCGTCATCGTGATTGCGGACCACATAGCCTTCGATGCGGCCTATTTCCTGAATATAAAAAACGAGATATTCGCCCGGTTCGCAGTTGACCGGTGCCGAAACATTCATACCGCCAGCGGAAATATCATTCGTATAACAGGCATATTCCTGGCGGTCTTCACGCATGAAACGTCCGGAAAGCCGGACCCTGATCCGCCGGTATTTGCGCTGGTCCGCCTCAACGGCTTTGAGATCATTAATGGATTTGCGCCTTGATTTCGTTTCGGCGACCACCCTTAACGGTGTCGGCCCTGACAGGGAGGTGTCCCTTTGACCAAAAGTTCTTGCTGTTGATGTTCTCATTACTGATACCTGCTACTGGTCTGCACCTTGCCCGCAATATGACGGATACGGGAAACCCCGTTCACTGTGCACACTAGAACATCATGGTAAATGAACAGCTAAGGCGGCCGGAAATTTGCGCGAATCTGAAACATGTGCCCCTGAAGCAGGGCATTTCACACGTTTCCCCTGACCTGGCAGAGATCAAAAGACGTTTTTGACCTTGCCGAAGTTGCCGAGCATCTGCCTCAAAATGGTCAGATCACTGCCGTGGGAAGGTGTTTTCCGGCTGATGAAATCAAAGACCTTTCCATCTTTCAGGCCATAGAAGCTTACCTTGCGGACGCTGTCGGCGTTTTTGTCGAAATAGACAGCAACGACGCGGCGACCGACAACCTTTGGCTTCAGGTAGACTGGTCCCTTGCGGGTCGAGGAGATGTAGTACCAGGTCTCGTTGCCAAGGGCCGAGGTTGTATCGGGAGAACCAAGGGCAAGCTGCACCTGGTTTCTGGACATACCGGGCTGTATCTGGCGGATTTCATCGGTGGTCAATATATGGCCGTGCTGGGTGATCTTGCCGGCACAGGACGCAAGAAACATGGTTGTGGTGATAATCACAAGCAGCCGAACGGTGGCTGCCAGGAATTTTCCAGGTTGCAATGAATTCACCTTTTTCCCCTGTTTCTCCTCAGCCGGACTGTTGTTGCAACAGGCACAGCCCGTATCATCCGGCCTGAATTCTTCGCTTTCCTGCGCCGTATCGTCTCCGGCACTACCATCCTCACCATCCCTTGTGATAGGGTGCGCAAAATGCGAGAATCACACATTAGCGCAATATCGCTTCTCTGTCAGCGTCATTTGTACCGGCTGTTTAACTGTTTGGCATCATGAACAAAGGAATCCGTATATGTTCTCCTGGCTCATCAGACACAGGGGCAAAGACCCCGCCGGATCAACAGCTACCGGAATGGCAGAACAACTTTATGCTGTCATTGTGGCACAAGCGCGTCAGCCTTTTTTTTATCGTGATCTGGGGATGGCCGATACCATCCCGGGGCGTTTCGAACTTCTCACACTGCACATGTTTATTGTTCTGGATCGCCTCGCAGGAAAGGGAGGGATCGACGAGGACGTGGCCCAGGCGCTGGTTGATGTGATGTTTCAGGATATGGATGACGTTGCCCGGGAAACCGGTGTCGGGGATATGGGGGTTGGTCCGCGCCTCAAAAAACTCGCTCGCAGTTTCCGCAGTCGACTGGAATATTACAAGGAGGCAATAGAAGGTGATCGGCGGGGCTCTTTGCCTGAAGCTTTACTTGTAATACATTTCGGGGAAGATAAAAAACAGCAAGAGAAGGCCGTTTTGCTGGCGCAATATGTTCGTGACAGCCAGGCTGTCATTGCCGGTGTTCGTGTCGAGGATATGGTTGCAGGGGCACCATTGTTTGCCGAACTGCCCGGTTCTGCGGGTTAATTGACAGGGAAGGCTGCGGGAAATTATGGTCAATGAGGGTGCCTGCCGGATTTCAGACGAGTTGACGCTTGAAGATTCCCCGCTCAAATGGGTGATCAGCCTCGGTGACCTTCCCGAAGAAGGGCGTCACGGGGAAAAGATCGCAAATCCCGATGAACTGGTCCTGTTGACGAAAATGCTCGACGATGATCCGGATATCAGCGTTCTTGCCCTGCGCTGCACTTACCGGGCAAAAGCTGAAAAAGCTCTGCCATCGGGCCTCGTGGCAGGGGACAGGGGGGAGGTTTACCGGGTCAGTTTTATGCTGAAGGCCCGCCTTCGGCAGGTTTGTGTGGTGACGCTGGAACCCGTCGAAACCTCTATTGAGGAAGAATTTTCCCAGCTCTATGCCAGCCCCGGTTATGGTTCTGAAAAACAAAAAAGCACATTGCCGGACCCCGAAGATCCGTTTTGTGAAGATCCGCCGCTCGCTCTGATCGGGGGGCAGGCGGAAATCGGGCCGCTTGTCTGTCAGTATCTGTCCATGTCGATTGACCCCAATCCCCGCAGGGAAGGGGCGGTTTTCCCGACTGAAGAGGGGCGCGAGGAAGGCGCCGGTCACAGCGCATCCTCTCCTTTCAGTGTGCTGGAAAACTACCGGCCGAAAAAGCAGAAATGAAACAGATGTTTTGTTTTTGTGTGCTACCGGATGGAATCTGTTATTGAATTGTGGGTTAAGGCGCTGTTTTATAAATTAAACCTTGTACCTTTTCGGGGAATGTTTATCGTCGGTTCCGAATTTTGCAATCACGACGCGAGGAAAATGCAGGCATGAAAACTCCCCTGACGATAGCACTGGATGCAATGGGAGGAGATCATGGTGCAAAGGTTGTCATTGCGGGTGCGGCGCGGGCTCTTGCCGATCAGCCGGGACTGCAATACCGCCTCTATGGTGATGAAGGCCTTGTTTACAAGCAACTTGAACGGTTTGAGGAACTGGCGCGCGCTTCAACGGTTATCCCCACCAGCGTTACCATTTCGATGGATGCCAAACCCAGTCAGGCGCTACGAGCCGGGCGCCGCGATTCCAGCATGTGGAAAGCCATTGAGGCGGTCAAAAAGGGCGAGGCTCATGCCGTGGTTTCGGCTGGCAATACCGGGGCGCTGATGGCCATGTCCAAAATCTGCCTGAAGATGTTGCCCAATATTGAACGACCGGCGATTGCCGGGATATGGCCGACCATCAAACAGCCCTGCATAGTGCTCGACCTTGGCGGCAATGTCGGCGCTTCGGCGACAAAACTGGTTGACTTCGCGCTGATGGGGGCCGCCATGTCACGTGCCATTTTTCACATCGATAAACCCTCGGTTGGCCTGCTCAATATTGGCGTGGAAGAGGTCAAGGGTGTCGAGGAAGTGAAGACCGCCCATGCCGTTCTGGCTGACTCAGATCTTCCGGTGGACTATCGGGGGTTTATCGAGGGAAATGATATTGGCAAGGGGGAGGTTGATGTTGTCGTCACCGAAGGTTTTAGCGGCAATATCGCTCTCAAGACAGCCGAAGGGACAGCCCGGCAAATGGGCGTTTATCTGCGCGAGGCCATGAATTCCTCACTGATTAGCAAGCTGGGGGCACTGCTGGCCAGTGGCGGCTTCAGGGCCCTGAAGCATCGTATGGACACGCGCCGCTATAACGGCGGCTCCTTTCTGGGATTAAAGGGCATTGTCATCAAAAGTCATGGCGGTACCGATGAAATCGGCTATGCCAGCGCTATAAACTATGCCTGCGAGTTTGTACGCGCCGGCCTGGTTGAAAGAATTGCCACCGATGTGGAGCATTTTCACAATACGCTGAACGGCCATTCGCTGTCGGGCTGACAAAAAAACAGGCGGGGAAAAAACGCTATTGCAAGACAGTCTGTCCATCACAGCAGCCGAAACAAAGGGGATAATATGACCGTAATCCGTTCCGTCATCAGAGGCTGTGGCGGCTATCTGCCCAAGCGCATCATGACAAATGACGAGCTTTCGAAAATGGTCGATACCAGCGACGAGTGGATCAGGGAACGCACCGGCATCAGACAGCGCCATATTGCCGCCGAGGGCGAGCTGACATCCGATCTGGGGGTGGCTGCGGCGCGCGAGGCGCTGGAACGCGCCGAACTGCATCCTATTGATATCGATCTGGTGATCGTGGCTACCTCAACGCCGGACAAGACCTTTCCGTCCACGGCCTGCACGATCCAGGCGCTGCTGGGTATGAACCGGGGGGCGGCTTTCGATCTTCAGGCCGTCTGCTCGGGTTTTGTCTATGCCATGACCACGGCAGACAGCTTTTTGCGTTCGGGCGATTATGAACGCATCCTGGTTATTGGTGCCGAAACCTTTTCGCGCATTCTTGACTGGGAGGATCGCGGCACCTGTGTTTTGTTCGGCGACGGGGCGGGGGCTGTGGTGATGGAGGCGCAACGCGGCAAGGGCAAAATAACCGATCGCGGTATTCTCGCCAGCAAACTGCGCTCCGACGGGCGCTACCGCAACAAGTTGCATGTGGATGGCGGTCCGTCCTCAACGGGAACGGTGGGCAAGCTGCGCATGGAAGGGCGCGAGGTGTTTCGACATGCGGTGACCAATATTGCCGACGTCATTCGTGATGCGCTGCGCGAAACCGGTCTCAAGGCCGAGGATATCGACTGGTTTGTGGCGCATCAGGCCAATCGTCGTATCCTGGAGGGGACTGCCAGAAAGATTGGCCTTGCGATGGACAGAGTTGTGATGACAATGGACAAACATGCCAATACCTCGGCTGCTTCCATTCCGCTGGCGCTCAATCATCTTTATGAGTCAGGCCATCTGAAACGTGATCAACTGGTTCTGTTCGAGGCGATGGGCGGCGGTTTTACCTGGGGGTCAGTGCTGTTGCGCTGGTAGGCGGCACTTGTGGAGGTGATACCGGGAGCCGGAAATGCAGGAGAGTAACGGATCATGTCGGTGACACGGACAATCATAAAAGGCGTTGGCGGCTATCTGCCCGAACGCGTCATGACAAATGAAG